>JAJDDU010000413.1 GCA_029260155.1 Phycisphaerae bacterium
GACATCGAGCTGCGCGGCGTGAGTGCGTGCATGAATCTCAAGAGCCCGCACCTGGTCAGTATCTTTGACGTCGTGAAGAACGACGACGGCGAGTATTTCATCGTGATGGAGCACGTGGCTGGTCCGTCGCTGTGCGAACTGATGGTGGCGGAGTCCAAAGGCTTGGGCGTGGACAAAGCCACGTATCTTTTTAAGGAGATCGCAGCCGGCCTCGCGTATCTGCATGACCGAGGCATCGTCCATCGCGACATGAAGCCGGCCAACATTTTCTTCGAGGATGGCCACGTCAAGATCGGCGACTACGGGCTTAGCAAGTTCATCTCGGTGTCGCGACACAGCGCTCAGACGACGAGCGTCGGCACTGTTCACTACATGGCCCCCGAAGTTGGCAGCGGCAATTACCATCGTGGGATCGACATCTATGCTCTGGGCGTGATTCTCTATGAAATGCTGCTCGGGCGCGTGCCGTTCGAGGGTTCGAGCATGGCTGAGGTGCTCATGAAACACTTGACCGAGCAGCCGGAAGTCGACGAGCTTCCACAGCCGTTCGGCAAGGTCATTCGCAAGGCGCTTGAGAAAGAACCGAAAGACCGCTACCAGAACGTCAACGAGATGATCGACGACCTGATGGAGGTCGGCAACATTCGCAATAGCCTGGCGGGTTTCAACCCGAGCACGATCACGAGCATGCGCCGCCGGGCGATGGCGGACACCATGCCGACGCCGGTGCCGTCGCCGAACCCTCCGCCGCTGCGACCGTTTGCGGAGTTGCCCAATGCCGCGCGCGATCTGGCTGATGCAGCGGGCAATGTGCTCAAGGTGGCGGCTGGCACGTCGCCTCGGAAACCGCCCAGACCTGTCGACGCGTTGTCGCCGGAAGCGGCCGCCGGCGAGCTGCAATACGCTGGGTTTTGGGTTCGCGTGGTGGCTGCGTTCATCGACGCGACCATCTTGGGGCTGGTTGGTGCGGCATTTGGCGGAAACAATGCCACTGGTGCGCTGATGATTCTATATCAGGGGATCCTGATTGGCACGTGGAACGGGCAGACATTGGGCAAACGCGCATGTGGAATCAAGGTTATCAGCGCCGACGGTCGGCCTTGCTCGCTGGGGCAGGCGTTTGGCCGGGCAATGGCGAAGATCCTGAGTGTGATGATATTGATGATCGGGTACCTAATGGTGCCCTTCGACTGGCAAAAGCGGGCGCTACACGATCGCGTGGCGGGGACGTTGGCGGTGTACGCCCTTGATCCGCGGCCGGCAGAGTACCGGGCTGCCTGACACGGGCTGCTGGTGAATCGGACGATACGTCTATGGCATATATGTTCAAACATGGCGACCGGCCGCTGGAGGGTTTCACGATCCAGCGAGGTATCGGCCGAGGCGGGTTCGGGGAGGTGTACTACGCGATCAGCGACGGCGGGCGCGAGGTGGCACTCAAGTACCTGCGGGACAACGCTGAGATCGAGCTGCGCGGCGTTACCCATTGCATGAACCTCAAGAGCCCGCACCTGGACAGCATCTTCTACGTCAATAAAAACGACGATGGCGAATACTTCATCGTCATGGAGCACATCTCCGGCCCGTCGCTCGGCGAGCTGATGAGCGCCGAGCCGAATGGCCTCGGAGTGGAGAAGGCTGCGTACTTCTTGCGCGAGATTGCAAGAGGCTTGGCCTATCTGCACGACCGCGGCATCGTGCATCGAGACATGAAGCCAGCCAACATTTTCTACGAGGATGGCCACGTCAAGATTGGCGACTATGGGTTGAGTAAGTTCATCTCCGTGTCGCGACACAGCGCTCAGACGACGAGCATCGGCACGGTGCATTACATGGCGCCGGAAGTCGGCAGCGGCAATTACCATCGCGGGATCGATATTTACGCGCTTGGCGTGATGCTCTACGAGATGCTTCTTGGGCGCGTGCCGTTTGAAGGATCGAGCATGGGCGAAGTGCTCATGAAGCATCTAACCGAGCAGCCGGAGGTCGAAGGGCTTCCGGAGCCGTTCGGCAAGGTGATTCGCAAGGCGCTCGAGAAAGATCCGAAGGATCGCTACCAGAACGTCAACGAGATGATGGACGACTTGCTGGAGGTCGGCGACATTCGCAACAGTCTCGCGGGTTTCAACCCGAACACCATTTCGAGCATGCGTCGACGGGCGATGGCGGACACGATGCCGACGCCGGTTCCATCTCCGAATCCGCCGCGACACGCGCAGCCACGCGGTGCGGGTCGGATGCGGATTCGTGACGGCATACCCGTTGCGGTGAATCTGCCGCGGCAAGTGGACAAGCGTATTCAGCGGGTCAGCGATAAGGTCTCGCGCAAGATGGACACGCTTGCCGGACGGCCTCACACGCGACGGTGGCGTGGCAAGAGAGGTGCTCGCGCGGCGGGAACGTCATCCGCCAACGAAATGGGTACGTTGCAGCGACTGGTCCTGGCGGTCGGCATGACGCTCGGGATTTCGGTCGCTGCCGGTCTGGTCACGGGTCTGATGACGGAGACTCCCGTAGTCGGGGCGTCAACCGGTCTGATGGTGGCCGGTGTGGTTCTCGGGCTCGTCGTGTCGATGAAGGTTCTCGATTGGCTGGGCAGTGCGACGCAACCCAAATGGGTGGAGTCCTTCGTTACGCTTGGGTGCTGTGCTCCGATGATGACGTTGGCGTGCCTGCCGCTGCTGGACGACTACGATACCGACGCGTTTGCAATGCTTGCGACGATGGTGGTTGTGTTGGCGTTCGCTGACGTCGATGGCCGCGTCAAGAGCGGAGCGCGGGGAGAATTCAGCTTTGGATCGGCGTTCACACTCGGCCTCTGGGGCTTCATCTGTACGGCGGTGGTGGCGGCGGGAATGTTTGGGGTGGGGTCTGAGGAGAATCTCCTGGCCATGGGCGCCGTTTCCGGCGTGGCCTTGTCTCTTGCCATGCAGGCAATGGGGTGGCTGATCCCCGGCCATGGGGCAAGCGTGCCCGGTCCGTCGGCACCGGCTGAGCAACCCGGCGCGGAGTTAGCCGGCCACCGTGTCGCGGAGCCCGCACCGAGCGCAGCCGACGATTTCACTGGCGCGCCGTACGCCATTCCGGTGCAGCCTGGCACGCAGGCCAGCGGATATGCGTCGACGATGCCGCCGCCGCTGGCGAGGTCGGGCTTGGCCCGTGGATTCTGGAGTCTCGTGGCGTTCGTCATGCTCGCCGCGATGATCATCACGATCTTCGCGACAGAATCGAGCCGCTGCGATGACGACGTGCTGGCGCTCATCATCAGCTCCGTCGCGTGCGGGTCCATAATGCTCTTCTCGTTTCAGAAGCTGACGTGCCGCAAGCGTCCGAGTTTGTGGCAAGACACGCTCTGTCCGTTCCTGATCGCGGTCGCCATGACCGCGTTGGGCGCATGCGTATCGGTGTTGGCGGTAGGGAACCTGCGCGACGGCGAAGTGGCTGTCGCGATGATCATGGGAATCGTTTGGTCCGCATTGGCGTTGGGGTTCCTGTTGGCCTCACGATTTGGAGTGTTGCGTTGGCTCGTCGCCCGCCGTGACTCGGGCAACGCCCCATTCATCAGGACTATCGGCATCGAAAGTGGTCAGGACACGTCGCCGGTTCAGGTCGTAGTCAGCGGCGACGCGGCGGATGCCTAACAGATCACGCCCGCATCCCTACTCTGGCGGCGAATACCCCTCTGGCGAATCGCGTTCCATCGAGTGGCATGCGAGCGCCGATGCCGGTAACATGACTTCGGTGTCGCGCACTGCGTGATGTCGTTTGTGTTGAAGGTGCGGCTGCAGGATCATGCAGATCTAATGGACTCGCAGAACGCCGATCAGTTTCTTGTGGACCAGATTCGATCCGGTGATGAGGGCGCTTGGCGTCAGCTCATCGACCGGTACGAAGGGCGTCTGACCGCGTTCGCCCGAATGCGGACCGCCAGTCTCGCCGACGCGGAAGACCTCGTGCAGGAATCGTTCGTCGGCTTCCTTCAGTCATTGCGCCACTACGACAGCCGGCGTACGCTGGAGACATACCTTTTCACGATCTTGCGATACAAGCTTTGCGACCAACTGCGCAAACGCAAAATCGTACCGCTCAACCCGCCCGCCGACGCGGAAGACTGGTGGGACCGCATCATGCCCGGAACGACGGACACGCCCAGCGGCATCGCCGCCGAGGCGGAATCGCGCACTGCGTTCGAATCGATGTTGGCCGACCTGCTTCGCCGTTTGATCCACGACATGCGCGACCGCAACGCGTTCGACGATCTTCAGGTCATCGAGTTGGTGTTTTTCAAAGGCATGCGTAACCTCGACGTGGGCAACCTACTGGGCATCGACCAGAAGGCCGTTGCGGGGATCAAGTTCCGTGCCATCCGGCGATTGCAAAAGTTCCTCGAAGAGCGCGACGAGCCGGCTGCGCTGACCGACACCGAAGCCGATGTCACCGTCGCCCGCGTCTGGCAGGAGCGGCGGCTTACCTGTCTCAAGCGCAGCACGCTCGGATCCTATCTGCTCGGCATCCTGGAGGATCCATGGAACAGCTACACTCTGTTCCACATGGACGTCGTCGCCTGCCCGATGTGTCTGGCCAACGCGGAAGATCTCAAAATGGAAGAAGCCGACGACCAGGAACGGTCCAGCGATTCAATCTTCGCTTCCAGCGTCGGTTTTCTGTCACGCATCTCGAAGCCGTGATTTCGGCATTCGACCCGCTTGCGATTCCCTAGCTCTAGCCCGCCTTGCGCCCCGCTAGCAACGTCTTGACCAGGTTGACCAGCGCCTTGCGATCGATCGGCTTGCTGAGGTAGTCGTCCGCACCGCATTCAGTGGCCCGTTCGATGTCGCCGGTCTCATTCAACGCGGTGACCATCACGATGAGGATGTCGCGGGTCTTGGGGCTGCTCTTGAGTTGCTTGCACACCTCAAAGCCGCTCATGCGCGGCATCATGATGTCGAGCAGCACGAGGTTGGGCGGCTCGTCCTCAATCTTGGCCATGGCCTCGATACCGTCGGCCGCCGTCGTGATGGTCACGCCGGTGAGATCCTCCAGATAAACTTCCAACAATTCAAGATTCTGGCGGTTGTCATCGACAATCAGAACCCTTGCCCCATCGCCGCTACGTTCAGCGTCCGTCGCCATCTATCAACTCCGTATCACCACCTCAAACCGTTTGCCACCCAGAGCATACGCCCACCAATCTGCAATCGTCAATCGTCCGCCCGTCAATCCAAAAGGAAAGCCCCCCGCCGGCGCGTTGGCACCGGCGGGGGGCGACAGTTGTTTAGGTTACGTCAGCCGAGCTTACGGCTGCGTGCTGTTCATCGACTGACCGTTCCACACCTGAGTCGCGGGCGGGATGCCGTTGATCAACTGACGGAACAAGAGCAGGTCGAACGGATCGTTGGTGTTCAAGTTCCGGTTGATGTCGATCAGGTGAGCCAACGGCTCGCACGGAATGACCACCTCGTTGACGTACTGACGGAATTTCAGCAAGTCGAACGGGCTAACGGCACCGTTCTGATCAACGTCAGCCGGCAGGAAGCCGTAGTCGACGCGATCCTTCTCATTCACGCCAGCACCCTGATCACCATCATTCGGAACCGCGACGCCGTCGCCGTCACAAACGTCGACCACGGAGATCGTGGTCCACTCCTGCAGCGTGATAGGCCCGTCCCACGAGACGGTGACCGTGGCACCGGACGCCGAGGCGCTGGTGAT
>JAJDDU010000414.1 GCA_029260155.1 Phycisphaerae bacterium
TCGCGTTCACGATGACGTCGAGGATCTCGTCACACGAATCGTCGGTACAGGCTACGCCGTCGTCGACGCTCGGCGCCGTGCCTGCTTGGCAATCCAACACCGCGTCGCAGGTCTCCGCCCCATCACAGAACAATCCGTTGTCGCAATTGGCGTCGTTGGTCGCGTTCACGATGACGTCGAGGATCTCGTCACACGAATCGTCGGTACAGGCTACGCCGTCGTCGACGCTCGGCGCCGTGCCTGCTTGGCAATCCAACACCGCGTCGCAGGTCTCCGCCCCATCGCAGAACAGCCCATTATCGCAGAGGCTGTTGGTCGGGGTGTTGACACACACGCCGGAAGGTCCGGGATTGGAGCACGTGTCGACTGTGCATGGCACGGTGTCGTCACACTCCAAATCCCCCGTGCACTGCGCGCTGCACGGTGTTGCCGCGGTAACCACGACCCAAAGAAGAAGTCCAGCCAAAAGAGTGGCTGCGCGGTCAATTCTCGGTACAAACGTGAACATGGTCATCCAAGCGGTTCCTTTCAGCCGAACGACACCGCCGATTCCGCTGCCCACTGGGCGCGCGGTAGCAGTGATGCCCAGGTGATGCGTCGCTGGCCACGGGTACGGTCAATTGTGCCCGGTCGACGGTCGCTTCCCCCATTGGCTGCGACCGTACATCGAGCGCGTAGAGTAGGACGCTTTTCCTCTCACGAGACCAGATCCGATGCGCCCAGCGCAACAATCCTGATCCGACGCTGCTCATTGCGGGGATGCTTCTTTTCGCACTTCCTCGCCAAAGATCAAATATATCCAACTGAGGCGGATACTTCAAGCTGGACCTGGCAACCAGCGAATGACCATAACTGGCTTAACGGGAGGGGTTTAGGGGTATTCTGCCAATCAGGCGAGGTGTTTGTTCGTATCTATCGGGCCAACAACGGCGGAATCTGGCGAAACTTGCGTCCGCGGTAGGCCCCTGAGTCGAGTTTGCCGGGCGATACCTCGGTGACTACACGTGGGCGAATTCGCCGCGTGCACCGCTGTGCTCGGCGCGAAGCTGACTCTTCAGTCGCATCTTGATCTGCAGCATCCCGAGCAGTCCGACTTCGCACCGACGCTCGACCGTCATCGGGACGACGACCGGAGGCTGTCCGCTTGCCGTGGTCACCGCCTTGCACCACCCATGTCCAAAGGAAAGGTCGGTTTGAGGACCGTGGCCAGGGAGGCGGGCGACATCCGCGACGCATGCGAGCGTACCACGGCGAATGAGCACGCAGGCGGGATCAACCGACGCGACGCCAAACGGCTCCGTTAATTGCTCAAGCTTGATGTTCTGAGGAGCGACCAGTGCGCCGCTGAGCGGATCGGGATTCCAGTAGCCCCAGCAGATCTGTCCGTCGATCCGCGATCGTGTCAAGGCCGACACGATCGGCGCGTCCACCGATGCCATCAACCCCAATGTCGTCCGATGCGGAACAACGTCGTCGCCCAGTATGAGTACGTGCCCGAAACGCGAGTCCAGCGACTTGGCTTTCTCTGCAAGTTGTACGAATCCGCCGCGAACCGTGTCAGCGAAGATCCTCTCGATCAGAATCCGATCGCCATAGAGCCGCTCCCACTCCTGCAAGCACGCGACCAGACGCATGCTCAACCAGCCCGTCCGCGGGACCCGAACCGCCACGCACACCCAGCGCGAGTCGTCTTGCTCTTGCAACCGAGGCCACGACGATACCGGAATCTTGTCGCTGTACAGCAGGTCCAGGTGTGTCAGGTCGATCTGCTTGAGGTGGTCTGCTTCGATACTCGGGTCTACCACGATCTCGAAACCCGCGTTTCGCGCCTTGCGAAAGAAGTACACGTCTTCGCCGATAAGCTCGTCTGCAAACTGCCCCACGAACGAACACCAAGGCCGATCGACACGTTCAAAAACACCACGCTCGATCAAACACAGGCCCAGCCCGGTCGCATCGCAGGTGAACGGCTCTGGCGGAAAATCGTCCGGGTCCATTCGCCGATAGCCGGCGTCAGCCCTCTCCGGATCGACGACAGTACCACGCAACGACGGATCGTCGTGAACCATGATGTTCGTTCCAACGGTGACGCCGCGTTGTTCGTCCGGCGGGCCGTAGCGGCGATGCAGAGTCGGCACCGGCGCACACACGATCGGTACGCGGTGCGCGAGGAGTCGATCAAGTGCCCCCGTCTCCATCGTGACGTCCGTGTCCACGAACAGCAGATGCGTCCACCCCGGTGAGTCCATGAAACGCGCGATCAGCGCATTCCTGCATCGATCGTGCGGATGGTCGTTGTCCCACCAAAACTCGATCGCCTCGGCTTGCATCGTGGCCGTTATCATCTTCCGGATGGACTCCGCGGAATCCTGATGGATCGAGCCGGTGGACGGAACAGCCACCACAACGCGGGCGGAGGATGCACTATCGCGCGAGAGTCTGTTGGGCATGCGAATCTCCAGTGGGCGTATTTTGCCGACGTCTGCTGTCGCGCGACGTATTCATCGGCAGTTGGACCCCCGCGGCTGCCAACATTTGCGGCAAACGCTCGATCCACGTGTGGTCGCGACACAGCCGTGCCCGTGCCCTGGCGGCCAATTCCATGCGAGAATCGGGGTCCGCGAGCAGGGCGGATACTTTTTCCCGCGCTTCGCGAGGCGTCGCAAACGTCTCGATTTCGACTCCCGGTGTGAAGCACTCCGAAAGCCCCGGCTGGTCCATATGCAACATCGCGACGCCGCAGGCTGCGATCTGGAACGGCTTGTGCGTGATGCTCTCCTCGTCGTTGCCTTGCGAAATGTTGATGGCGATACGACCTTTGGCATAGACACCCGGCTGATCGACGTGCATGACCCGTTGCGTCTTGCCGAGGCGCATGCTGGACCAATCGCTCCCGAATACGCCGACCTTGAAGTGCCTTGCGAGGTACGCGATCACAAACGTGCGTTGCCAATTCCCGAACTCCCACATCGCCCCGACGGCATCGAAGTAGGCTAGGGGATGCGCGCACAGCCACGCGGCCGCGTCGGCGTGATCCGCTGCGATACGCTTGAAATCTTGATACGCACCCAAACGCGGCTTGCTCAAGCGGGACTCAATCCAGTCGCGTCCCAGCCGCCGCAGCATGCCGTGATGAGATTCCGGCGCGTGCTTGGTCCACACTTCCTCCAAACGTCGGTCGACGTCGCGCGCAACGTGGGCTTCGATCAAAGCGACGTCCGGGGCGTCACTGTCCAGGAAAGGTGCGATCTCAGCACTGAGACACGGCTGGGATCCGATGATCGCAACGACATCGTATTCCGGAGTTACGTCGCGCGCCGGCGTCAACGTCTCCGCACTCTCGGCCACCGGCAGGCCATAGGTATTCGCCCACCCCAAGACGTCGCGCACCTCGTCGGCCGCGAGTTCGCTCTTGACGAAATGGTGGCTGTTGGGTGATCGCAAGAACGGCTGCATACACTCAGCAAGCCCCAACTTCTCAACAGCCCATTGCGGATGATCGGTCCACCAACAGATATGCGGAATGCCCACAGTCTCGAAGAACGGCTTGCGCGTACCGTCGCCACTCGTGATGGATGGCCACTCCCAACTTCCGTCCATGCCGCTACTCAGCACCGCGCAGATCCGACGTTCGCCCAGCTCGCGAATGAACCCCTTCCAGTCGAGCGACCTCCCCGCGTTCAGCTCCGCCCATTCGTTCCGAATCTCGTACCCAAGCGTGCGAATCCCCAGCCGTTCCGCTGCACGCATCATGTCGATCAGGTAATGTCGCGTGAAATCCCCCGAGTTCAGCAGCACCAGCAGCGTGTCAGAATCCTGTGCGGCACGCGAAGCCCGTGTGGCACCCGTTTTCAACCGGTGATTCATCACGCACCGGTCGGAAACCGCTGCCACATCCGACAGGCGTATGGAGATTCCGGAGTCGTCGGACCCGCTCGATGCGTTGAGCCCCTCCAGCGCCAACTCATCCGGCGGGGCATCCTCGCGGACATAGAAATCGTATACTCGCTCGCGGTGGACCTTGCGGTACCCGCGATTCTTCAAATACGGCTCGACGCTCGCGCCGCTCGCGCGGTCGCTCTCGATCACCAGAACCTTGGGTCTGAACCGGTCCAGGTCGAATCCATCGAGAACGTCCAGCTCCCCGCTCTCGACGTCGATCGAGACGAAATCGATCTGCCAGCCCGACAGCGGATCCCATGGCCCCGTGCCGCTCAATGGGTCCCGACGTTCCGTATCGATGATATCGTCCAGGGTCCGCAGCGGGACATCGGTCTTGACCAGTGTCGCCCCCTCGATGAGACACCGATGCGTGTGCGCGGGGTCGTTCTTGAGGAAACTCAGAAGCGGTAGGCCCTCGCAAACGGTGAATCGGGCAGTCCCACGCTGGTCGGGCCGACCGCAGGCAGCATGCACCACGCGGCTGCGAGGCCGCGCTTTCGCCGCCACCCTGCACAAGTCGGGGATGGGTTCGACCAGGATGCCCTGCCAGCCGATTTGCTCAAAATAGTACGTGGAACTGAGCTCAACGCCGTCATACGCACCCACCTCAATGTAATACCCCGTCCGCACGCCGCGGAACATGCGCTCCAGAACCCGATCCTCACCGAATTGGGCCATGCAGGGCGGCGTTGTTACGTCGGCGGTCATGACAGTCCTTCTCTCAGAACGCAAAGCGTCACCTCGAAGTTTCGGTCTTGACGCCGGGGCAACTTAAGGGCAAACATGTGCAGCGTTTCGACTTCGGAGCATCTGGTCTCCGGCTATCGAACGGATTGGGGGATTCTGCGGGATGACTGGAAACACTGGATGCCGAATTGGGGCCACGCTCACCCTGCTCGTCGGGCTTTCCGTCGCGGGCTGTTCGAGGTCTGAGAGCAAGGCCGCCCTCGAAAACTCCACACACAAACCGAAGATCTTCGAGGAAATGTCACGTGCGGCCGGCATCACGCACACGCACCACAAGCCGCAGCTCGATCCACAGCTCAGCAACATCAACGCCTGGGTCGCGAGCGTCGGCGCAGCCGCCTGCGCAGGCGATTTCGACAACGACGGCTGGATCGATCTCTACGCTGTTGATTCCCGCAAAGGAACGCCCAACTTCCTCTACCACAACGACGGAGACGGCACGTTCACCGATGTCGCGGGCGCAGCCGGTGTCCGCGATCTCAACGGCGAGCAGGGCACGAGCATGGATTGCGTGTGGGGCGACTACGACAACGACGGCCTCAGCGATCTCTATGTCTTGCGATGGGGCAACGACGCTCTGTTTCACAACAACGGAGACGGCACGTTCACCGATGTCACGGAGAGGCACTTCACCAAACGCGACGGTTCGCCCGGCACGCAATGGGCCAACGGCAACGGTGTGATCTTCTTCGATTACAACCTGGACGGCCGACTTGATATCTACGTCGGCAACTACTTCGACGAGATCGACCTGTGGCATCTTCAAAACACCCGCATAATGCATGAGGATTTCGAGCGCGCCAGAAACGGCGGTAAGAACTTCCTCTACCGTCAGAACGCCGACGGCACGTTCACCGAGTTGGCTGCGTCGCTGGGTCTCGACGATCCCGGCTGGACGCTGGCCGTGGGCTCGGCGGACGTGAACAACGACGGCTGGCCCGATCTCTACTGCGCAGACGACTTCGGACCCGACCAACTGTTCTACAACAAAGGCGACGGGACCTTTACCAACGTCTCCACAGACGCCATCGGGTTCGACACGAAAAAAGGCATGAACGTCGACTACGGCGACTTCAACAACGACGGCTGGCTGGACATCTACGTCGCCAACATCACAACAGCCGAGTACCTGCAAGAAGGCAACATGCTGTGGCACAACAACGGCCCCGACGCGACGGGCCTCGTCACGTTCACCGACATCGCCATGGAAACCGGCACATTCGACGGCGGTTGGGGCTGGGGCGCCAAATTCTTCGACTACGACAACGACGGCGATCTCGACCTGTTGGCCGTCAACGGGTTCATTAGCGCAGGCGAAGGAAACTACTGGTTTGACCTCGCCTCCTGGACCGTCCTCGGGGAGGACGCTGCCGAAGCCCTCAACTGGCCAACCATCGGAAACCGGTCGTTTTCAGGCTATGAGCCCTTCCGATTCTGGCAAAACGATAGGCTCGACACGTTTACCCAACGCGCCCGCGAAGTCGGGCTCGACACCGACCGCGACGGCCGCGGACTCGTCTGCTTCGACTACGACAACGACGGCGACATCGACCTATTCGTCGCCAACCAAGATCAGCCCCCGCAATTGTTCCGTAACAACTCCGGCGAACAGAGTCACCGCCTGACACTCGCCCTGCAAATCGACTCGTCGACCGAAGTCAACCGCGACGGCGTCGGCACGCGTGTCACCCTGGTTAACGACAGCGGAACACAAATCCGCGAGCGCGACGGCGGCAACGGTTACAGCGGCCAGAGTGACCCGCGTTTGCACTTCGGCCTCGGCAAGGAGCCCGTCGCCCAGTTGATCGAGGTTCGCTGGCCCGACGGTGGCATGCAATACTTCGAAAATGTGCCAGCCGATCAGATCTTCGTCGTACAGCAGGATCCCGCACAGTACGCAGCCCAGTCGTTGGTGGCCGTGTCGAACCCGAAGTCGCGCGCCCGTGACGCCAAGCCCAAAAAAATCGAGGTCGCCCCCGAGGAGATCAAACGCTTCTTGTCACGTCTGGAGGCCGAGATACGCTCGAAGCCAGACCAGTACACCCAGTCAGACGCCTACCGCCGCAAGTGCGTGGAATGGGACCGCCACCACCGATCGATCGATTTCCTCGTCAAGCTATCGAAGAAACACCCCGATCTGCTGCAACCGCGCATTTCGCTCGCAGGTGCCTACATCGACAAAATCCCCACCTGCGGCGGGTTGGCCGCCGTGGTCAGCAAGGGCACGCTCGCCAACAAGGCGCTCGACGTGCTCAACACCGCCCTCAAGCGTCACGGCCCATCGTGGGTCGTGCATTACGCCCGCGGCATGAACCACCTCCATTGGCCCCGAATGCTGCGCCACTCGGACGACGCCATCGCCGATTTTGAAATATGCCTCGCCATGCAAGGCGCAGGCGGCGGCACGAAGCCCCATCACGAACGCACCTACATCGCACTCGGCGATTCCCACGCCAAGAACAAGAGCTACGCATCAGCCCGCAAGATCTGGCAAGACGGCCTGAAGCTGTTCCCCGAGTCCGAGGCCATCAAGACCCGCCTCGCCATCAAGAAAGACCGCAAGCTCGACAAGTTCGTCATGGACGCCCGCAGTCTCGAAAACCCCATCGACACCAACTTCGCCTTCATCGAACGCGAACCGTAGCGCGCGTTTCACCCGCCTCCCCCGTTTAGCGGCGACCCGCAGGGGAGCGTTCCCCTTCAGCACAGCGACGTTCGCGCGTCTCGCCGAAAGGCGTACCCGCCCGCCCCAACCAGCAGGCAAAACGTCGCGACCAACATCACCTCCGACACCGTCGGTATCGGTGCACCGGCCACCTGATCAGTCGCTCCGGTTCGCCCGGGATTCTGGCGAAACCGAGGCCACGGTGCGGAATCGACCGACGGTGCCAACACCGTCCACACCGACAGAAAACGAGAAAACGAAACCGCGACGATCTCCAACCGGCCGTCACCGTCCACATCGGCGATCGTCGGCTGGCCGAAATTGTCAGTCGTGAGTCTCGGAAACCCCTCAAACTGACTGCCATCATGCCGGAACACCGACACACCCGGAAACGACGCCGTCACGATTTCCAACCGACCATCGTCGTCCAAGTCGCCGAGCGCCGTCCCGCCGAACGTCGACGGCGTCTGCGCAGTGCCCGCCCATCGAGGCCAGTTGGGATCGAGCGTCCCGTCGTGATGGAACACGAACAAGTTCCCGTTGGCTTGGTCCCCTTGTCCGTACGTGCCGACAACGACTTCCATGTCGCCGTCGCCGTCCACATCGCCGACCGACGGCGAGGACGCGACTCGGTCATCTGGAAACAAACTCGGATCGCGCGTGAAGCGGTGAGGCCAGCCCGTTACATCCGTGCCGTTCGCGTGCCACGCAAAGACCGTAAACGTGTTGAGGAAACCCGTTCCCGGATCCACCTTCGGGTCGGCGTGACCGATCGCCATGACGATTTCGCGCCCATTCGTCGGATCGCCGTCAAGATCCACAACGGCCGGAGCGTGACACGCCTCCAACGCCTTCGGCCACGCGGGATTGTGAACCGAGCCGTCCTCGTTCCATACATACAGTCGGGCATCGTGCGGAGGCTCGAACACAGGCGTGCATCCCAGGATCTCCAGCCCGTTTTCGGCAACGCCGTCCACGTCGACGATGACAGGAACATGGACGGCGATGTCGCTCAGTGTCTCGACCCGCCATCCCGCAAGACGCACGCCGTTCGCGTCATAGCGCATCAGATTCGCGCCACCGCCGACGATGATATCCAATACCGCATCGCCGTCCAAATCCGCCACCGCCGGGATGGAAAACGCCACGATGTCATCAGTGGCCTGCCACTGAAGATTCCCGGACCCGTTCACGGCAAACAACGACGTCGTGAATTCAAAGCCCTCGCGCTCCGCGGCGGCCGGGGTGTTTCGTTGAATGAACGCTACAACGACGGCCTCATCCTTGCCGTCTCCGTCAAGATCGATGACCGCCGGCGTCGCGTAATTTTGATCGAGGACATCGGGCTCATCGAGTCGAAAAGGCCAGCCGCTCAACACGCTTGCCGAATGATCGAACGCGTACAACCCGCGCACGCCTCCCACGTCGCCGGGTGCAACGATTTCCAGTCGACTGTCGCCGGCGATATCCCCGATCGGCGCCGTGGCATTGAAACCCGGAACGAATGACACAGGAAACCCCGGCTGCTCAGTGACATTGAGGTGTACGCGTACCGGAATCGGAAGAAAACCGTCCGGCGTGAGCAGAAAATCGATCGGACCCACAAACGGGTCAAGCGTACCGGTGTACACGAGTTCAAACCGCTCCACCGGATCGTAGTTGTTGTGCAGCCCGTCCGCCAGCACGAAGGTGGCGCTGGCATCGACGATCTGAATGCCGGCGCTCTGTCCCGCCGGGTCGAGGCTCAGTGTGACACCGATGGAAGCCGGGGCGCTATCCAACAACGCCCCGAAGCTCAGTTGCCATGGCGCATCGGGCGCAACCGGAACAGCCGCCGGAAACGCCTTGTAGATGAACTCGGGTTGGAAATCCGTCGGGTTGGAAACGATCGTGCTGCCCAGAAAGCTGTCTCCGCCCGCGGCACCCGCAATGACCAGTGAAACTCCAATTGCAAATCGAGCGATCATTCCGCATTCCTCCCCCACACTATGTGTATATCGCAAACATTGTACTGACAATGAATGTCGTGAGTCCAGAACAAATTGCAATTCGGCCGGTGTTGCCAAATCCGTCATTCCTCGCTCCGCTCGGAATGACGGGGCGCGAAAAATCGTCTCACGGACTCGTGCCGAAAGCGTCGCCCGGCACCCAGCGTGTGTTGTATTCGTGTTGCCAATCGTCCAGCGGCGTGTCGGGCGTTGGAAGCGGCTCGACCGTGTCGCCGTCAACAACGTTGTGATCCGCATC
>JAJDDU010000415.1 GCA_029260155.1 Phycisphaerae bacterium
CGTGTCCAAAGGCATCGGGAGCGTACTCGACCGTGCGTACCGTAGCCGTTGCGGACGGCGCCGCGCTGGTCGGCGCAGCCACGGGTGCGAACGCTTCTTCCCTGGTCGGCGAGTCCGCTTCGGGGATTGCGTTGTCGAGTCCGGCGCGTGTTGCGTCGCCCATCTCCACGGCCGCGCCTTCGTCCCCGCCGGGGTAGATTTCATCGAGCAGCTCGGCACCGAGCGACGTGTCGTCGCTTTCGCGCGTCAGGTCCAACAACCCAGAACCGCCGCTCCCCACGTCCTCCAGCCCGGTGGCGCTTCCCGTACCCGACATGACCGTCTTGGCCATGGGGTCGGCGCTCTCATCGAGATCCTCGTCGTCGAAAACGCTGACGCCCACGGAACTGACGACCGTGTCTTCCTTGCTCTTGCCCGCCGAGGTCGCGTCCGATTGAGTGCCCTCGTCATCGAGGCTCACCATGTCGTCGCCGCCAATCGCGAGATTCAACCCTGACGCATCGAGGTCCATCCCGATGTCCGTGCCGTCCGACGTGGAATCACCGAAGCTTCCGCCCAGGCTAATGCCGGTGTCGTCGATGCCCGTTCCGCCGCCAGCGGATTGCGCTGCCGTGGGGTTGGCCGTATCCGCCAACTCGATCGGGCCCATACTCAAGGATGCCTCGATATCGGGCAGCGGCGGCGGGCCTCCACCCAACTCGCCGGAGGACGCAAGCTTGTCGATCTCGTCGACCTTGTAGTTCACGCTGCCCGCATCGCGAAACTCACGGAGGTTCCCATCGCGAACCGCGCCCTTGATCGCATCCTCATCGCAACCGAGCTTTGCGATGGCCTCTTCGAGCGAATAGTACATCTTCGCCATGGTGGCGTTCCTTGCCTAGTCTCAGGGTTGTCCCAGGTGACGCAGTTTGGCGTCCCGGGCTTGTTGAACCATGTTCTCGATCATTTCGGGCGGCAATCCCGCACAGTTGAAATTCTCAAGGTAGCGGTCGTACCGCCATGTTCGCCCGGCGATGAGCCGTAGCTCTTTCGACTCGCCGGCGATCTCGTAGCACCACACGGTCATCGTGTCCACGTCGACCATGAACAGGCCGTAACTGCTGCCGGACAGCTGACCGGTGAAGGCGAAGATACCCATCGCTCCAGCTTGGTTCATTGGCTGGGCAAACGCCGGGCTGCCGCGATCTTCCCCGTTCAATACCATACAAGCCGCGATCACCGCAAGGCTCGCGCCGATGAGCCACATTGGCCCGCCGCCCGACCGCCGGACGTCGACATGCCCGCCGTCATCCTCTGATTCCGATCGATTCATTGCGTCACAAACCCGCATCCGGCTGATCGTACACACGTCCCAATAGGACCATTCACCGTCAGATTATACGGTCGACCGTCGCGTACTCAACCCGCACCACCGTCTCAAGCGGGGAATCCGGCAGACCCAAACTCGGTCGCACTTCACTTTATCTGGGAGAGCGCGTCACATTGGACGCCACAGGGCGTCTGCTGAGGGCATGCTACACGATTTCTGGAGAAAAGACACGATTATGGGTTTGACTCCCCCCGTTTTGTATCGGACGTTGTGGTTGTAGCGCAATTCGCTGCCTGCCGGCGTCCGCAGCAGACGCCAATCGTCGGTAGGCTGGGGATGATGCGTTTTCATGTCACCGGGGGTAGGCGGATAGCTCCAGCAGGGCAGGGAGTGGAGTTTTCATGCACGTTTGTGGCGCGGATGCCGGCGGCTGATCGAAGGGGGGGCAGTCCGGGCGCGCGGTGGAGTGATATGCGTCAGAAATAGGAGTTCGGTGTGGCAGGGAATACGGCAGACCAGGGACTCCTCTCGTGCCGCCGCTGCGGATGTGAACTTGGGTGGCGGCACGCTGATGGGAGACTGCAAGTGCACCTCTTAAGGACGATTCCACTCTTGAACGGCTCTCTGGCATGTGTCAAATGCTGGGCACAGAGTTGCCTTCGTGTCCGTCGCGTGTCCAGGCGAAAGACCGTTTCTGTGCTTTACGAACCGTCGCCGGTGGCGTAGCCCAAGTTCCCTAGAGTCACTGCAGTGTACGGGTTTGCCCCAATTGCCACCATGAGGGTGTAATTGGCCGCCATTCGCACTCCACATGAGAAACGCACGCATGCCTTTGTTGCTGCAGACATGCAATGCCGAATAACTGTCCGGAAGACTCTTGCGGGCATTGGACTCTTGGTTTAGCCTGCAGCCTCTACTGGTAGATGAAGTCAGTGTTTTATCAGAAAGAGAGAAGCCCAATGGCAGCAAGAAAGAGTATGGGGAGTTACAAGTGCGAAAAATGTGATCGCACATTCTCGATGGCAGCGCACCTTGCGCGGCACTTGAGCACGATTCATGCATCGCCCGCGGCAAAAGCCAAGGCTGCGGCCAAGAAGAGTGCGAAGAAGGGTGTCGTAAAACGCACCGGCGCCGTCGGCCGCCCGACCGGGCTGGTCACGCGCCTCGGTCTCCGCGACATGTCGCTAGAGCAGCTGCGCGAGGTCATCGACGCCGCCCGGTTGCAAGCGCAAGTCAAGCTCGATCAGTATCGCGCCGCGTTTCTATAGACGCCATGCGTCCCGGCGCATACCGCGCCGGGACGCTTTTCGTTTCCCTTCCCACGTCGCCCATCAGTGAGCATCTGCCAACGTTGATTGTGCAGGCCGCGCCCTCGCGGAAGCGGGGCGGTCCGCTATTCGCCGAGTTCTGTGAGGGCGACTCCCTGGGGTGGAAGTGCCGAGCATCGTGTGATTGGGATAATCCGCCTAGTTTCATTCCGCAGACGCCGCCGACGCGACCCGCAGCTCTGAACCTACGGTTGACTGCTTCCTCCGGAGCGGTACTGAATAACCTGCACCTTTTCGAGCGTCACCAAGCCCTCCTCGACCATGCCGTCGATGTAAGGCAAGAGGCGGTCTATCGCCTCTTTTTCATCGACGATTTCGATCACCATGGGCAGGTCTTCGGACAGGCTGAGCAGCTTCGCCGTATGCACGCGACTGTGCGCGCCGAAACCCATCGGTCCCCGCAGCACTGTCGCACCGGCCATATTCAGCTCGCGCGCCTTGTGGACGATTGCCTCGTACAGAGGCTGATAATCATCTAGCAAGCCTCCGAGCGGTATCCTGTTAGTTCGTTGAACGGAACAACAGGTACACGAACAAGGAGGCTTGCGATGACACTGTATGCCGGGATCGACCTTCATTCAAACAACAACGTGATAGTTGTTCAA
>JAJDDU010000416.1 GCA_029260155.1 Phycisphaerae bacterium
CCCTTTGCCCTTTTCAGGCGTAACTTTCACTCGTAAATTGACAAACCCCCTTCGTTTGGTGGGGGGGCCACAACACAGCCCCCAAAGCAACGGACGAGGTTGATCGCTACACGATCACGATCAGCGTCGCACGCAAGATCAAGCATGTCGCGTCAGCCCGGATCGGCGGTGCGGGGAGCGTGTCCATCTGCCAGCCGATCGACCGGATTTGCTGTCTGATTGCGAATAGGCGGGGTCCATCGCGGTCGACCCGCCGACGTAGAATGCCGCCGGCGAAACGATGTGCGTTTGGGCGAGCGGGCGGGGTTTGGCAAGCTCTGCGCTATTCGCCGGCGCGGTTGGGGCGTACAATGGTCGTTCGGATATGGAGGTGACGAAGCGATGCCCGCTCCGAATCGAAATCAATGGCTGGAACTCTGGCAGGCCACCAAGGAACACACGGAAGCTGCGCGCGAGCAATTCCGCGTCTGGCGGGCGGCTGCCAAAGAGGAGCCTCAGCTCATCTGGGAAACGCCGGCGGTGCGTTACGGGGTCTACGGCGTGTGTGGACTCGTGGCGGTCATGATGCTTCGCACCGGGATCGGACTGCTCCAGCCCGTCGATTCAGGCAGATTCCAACCGCGCGCGACGACGGCCCACTTCGACGTGATGTGCTCGAACGTCAAGTGCGGGCGGCACTTCAAGATCGAACGCAGATTCAAGTTCAGCGAGTTCCCGGTGGATTGCCCGTATTGCAAGATGCCGAACGGCGAGCGAGCGCTCCATTGTAATTCAGACCATTGCGGGGGAAAGCTCGTCATCACCGTTGAGGAGGACGGGCTGGTCTACTGCACGGAATGCGACGCCGTCCTCGGCCGCCGCTGACAGCCAACACACCCCAGCGCTGCGTCACGCCTCAAACGGCGGAGGGGACGCACTAAAACGATTCCGAGTGTTGTTGGTTCAGGGCGTTCTTGCCCGCGCCGTTCGCCTGAGTTCCCTGTACCACGCGTGTCAGATCCTCGACCATACCCATGACGACCTTCGCTTGGGCGGCAAGTTCCTCGGCGGCGGAGGCGGATTCCTCCGCGCCGGCGGCGCTCTGCTGGGTGAGCTTGTCCATCTGTGAGACGGCCGTGTTGACCTGCTCGACGCCCTCAGCCTGCTCCTTGCTGGACCGCGTGATGTTGTTCACCAGGCTTGTGACTTCGGTCACGTCAGTCACGATCGCAGTCAGCGACTTGCCAACCTCGCTGGCTACATCCGTGCCTTCTTTGGCGTTGCCGACGGAGTCCTCGATCAGTTCCGTGGTTTCCCGGGCGGCCTCGGCGGCGCGCTGGGCGAGGTTGCGGACCTCGTCGGCCACCACGGCGAATCCCTTGCCGTGTTCGCCGGCGCGCGCAGCCTCTACGGCCGCGTTGAGTGCCAGTAGGTTGGTCTGGAACGCGATCTCCTCGATCACCTTGATGATCTTGCTGATCTTTGCGGACGATTCGTTGATGGCCGTCATCGCGCCGTTGAGTTGCCCCATGGTCGTGTCGCCGCCTTGAGCGGCCTTTCGCGCCTGCTCGCTGAGGTCGTTGGCCATTTTGGCGTTTTCGGCGTTGTTGCGCGTCATGGCCGACATCTCTTCCAGAGCGGCCGACGACTCTTCAAGCGACGACGCTTGCTCGCTGGCGCCCTCAGCCAACTGTTGCGACGCCGACGACACCTGGCTCGCCGCGTCATTGACCTGCGCCGCGCCGTCCTTCAACCCGCCGCTGATGCGGTTGATCGGTCCGGTGATCGAGCGGACTAATGACCACGACAATAGCATCACCAGGGCAATGGCGCCGATTGAAGCGTAGATCACGCTCGATTTCAACAGGATGCTGGCGGCTACAATGCTGGTCATGGACTCAGACAACTCAGCCTCCTGCTGATCCACGAGCGTATCGACGCTCGACTGCATGGCCGAGGCGTAGCTGTCGAATTCATCCATCATCTTATTGCCGGCTTCCGGGCCGCCTTCGATGTAGGCTGTCGCCATCTTCTTGCCGACCTCATAGAACGCGTCGAACGTCTTCTCCAGATCGTTCATCCCTTGAAGGCTGGCTTGGTCGTTTTCCTCCTCGTACATCTTCCGGAATTGGTTCAGACCTTGCTTGAATGACTTGGCGCAGGTTTCCGCCTCGTCGAATCCGTCGGCATAGCCATCGGCCGCTCGGGTTGCCGAAATGTCCGTCAGCCACTGCTGAACGTTGACTACGTCCAGCTTCATGTCCTTGGCCGTAGCTGCGAACACTGCCGATTCGCTCTGTGTGAAAACCGCCTTGCCCTCCACACGGTCGGCTTGCACGTACGCGAACAGCCCAATTGCGACCAAGATCGCAACAGGTACCGCGAATCCCAAATACAACTTGGTGCTGAGTTTCAGTCCCTGGAACATCGTGCTTTAGCTCCGTCTTCTGGAGAATCGATACGTTCGGTCGGCCTAGGCGACACACGCCCCGGCCCCCTCCCGTGTATTCGTCATTTTTTTCCTGGTTGTTAATTTTCAGAACGAAATGGGGCATCCCGTGGTCGCGGGCTGAGATCGCCGCGGCAGGTGCTGGTGATTGCGAGGGACGCACTGCGGGGAGAACAGATGGATCCTATCGGACCCGGCTGATACCGCCGTTTTGCGCGATTGCTCGGATTATACTTGACGGCCGGTGCATCGCCTGCCGATAAACGCTTCGCAAGTGGACTATCGGCGTGAAACGGGGGACAATCCTCCCGTCAAGGAGAATCACAATGACACAGCCGGCCCGCCTCGTGCCGCTTCTATGTGTACCAATGTTCGCCGTCGCCGAGCAGATCGATGATGCGCAGAACCAGGCGCCCACAGCGGCGACCGCCGCCACAAGCGAGCGCGGCGAGTCCTTTTTCGACGTCCTCACCAACACTCGACTGACGGGCGACTGGGGCGGGTTGCGCACGTCGATCGAGGGCGCCGGGATCGAATTCGGACTTTCGTTGACGACCGTCTACCAGCATAACGCGGTGGGTGGGGTCCAGACTCGCAACGGCCACCGCATCACAGGCAGCGTCGACTACGAGCTGACGTTCGACTTGGAGACTCTCGGAATCGGCCAGGGCGGCATTGTCTACTTACTCGCCGACAGCGACTTCAATGACGGCATAGGTGGTGACCGCGTCGGCAACCTGTTCGGTGTCAACGGTGATGCGGCGGGCGACGAGGCGATTTTCGTCACTGAGCTTTGGTACGAGCAGGCCGTCTGGGAGGGCAAGGCACGCTTTCGAATCGGAAGGATCGACGTCGGGGTCGACGTCGACACCAACGCATACGCCAATGACGAAACAGGGCAGTTTCTCAACCCCGCGCTCATCAACACCGGCAACATACCAGCACCCGACCTTGGGCTCGGTGCCCAACTGATCGTGCAGCCCGTCGATTGGGCTTACTTCGGGATTGTCGCCGCTGATGCGGCCGCCGACGGTCGCGAAACGGGATTCAAGACCGCGTTTCATAATGAGGATTACTTCTTCACCGCCGTGGAGATCGGGTTCCTACCCGTGTGGGAGACCGCGCGCGGAAAACTGCCTGGGGCATACCGATTCGGACTCTGGTACGATCCTCAACCGAAGGCGAGATTCCCGCACCGTCGGGGGCCTCGCCCAGGAGCAGACTTGACCAAACGCGACGACATCGGGTTTTTCTTCAACATGGACCAAGTGCTCTGGAAAGAGGTACCCGACGATGACGGAGACACGCAGGGCCTCGGGATGTTCTTCCGCTACGGATTCGCCGACGAGGAAGCCAACGCGATGGAGCATTTCTGGAGCATCGGCGCGCAGTACCAGGGGCTGATTCCGTCTCGCGATGACGATGTGCTCGGATTCGGCTTTGCACAGGGCATTATGAGCGATAAGCTCCGCGCCCTCGGTGGCGGTGACCGCGAATCGGTCTATGAGCTATACTACAATGCCGCGGTGCTGCCGTGGCTGACGGTCACACCGGACTTGCAGTACATCGTGCAGCCCGGCGCCATGCCGGGGCGGGACTCGTTTGTCGCCGGCGTTCGCTTGCAAATGGCCTTTTGAGTGCATACTCAAGATAGCTGGAGAATCCACAATGAACAGGCCCCAACTTCGCCTCCCGGTCGTCGCATCACTGGCCGCGCTCGCGCTGGCCGCCGGGTGCCAAACGTCGGGACCAAGCGTCGGCACGAACGCCATGCCGCAAATCACGCGCCTCTATCAGAAAGCGTCCGCCCCAAAAGTCCACCGTTTTCGCAAACCCGTGCGCGATGAGCACGCCCGCATCTGTCGGCTGCTTGCGTCAGAATGCGCTCGTCTGATCGCCGACGTTGGAACCTGGGAGAGTTCCGGGGAACTGACCGCGACGGACACAGCCGGACAGGACGCGCTCCGCACCGACATTCGGACGCTGCGATCATCGCTCGAGCAACTTCGCCATGCGGCAACCGTTGGAAATGCCAACGCGATGCGCTCCGCGCACTCCTCTGCGACCTCGAGCTACACGCGCATAGGCCATCACATGGAACTCCCGCGGCCATAGCGTCGGAGCGACCGGTAACGCGCGTCGTCGAACGTCCCCAATCATCAGTGCCGCCCGTCGGCACCTGTTTGCTCGCCCCACCCGCGATATCATAGCTTGCCCTGTGTACTGCTCCGCCGGAATTCTTGGCGGAAAGGAGGGGGACACAGTGGCTTTGCGTTGGGGAAATCACGCGGCGGTTCTATTCTGCCTTTGGTCTGCAGGATGCGCCCAGCCTGCCGCGCGCAGGACCGATCCCCAACAACAACGTTGGGACGAGACCGGCAAGCGTTTGCGCAGCGAACTCCTTCTGGTGAATCGCGCGCGTCTGACCAGCGATCCGTCATCCAGCGAATCAATCAAGCACGCGATGGAAGCGACCGTGGCGATTCGGGTCGCCCGTGCGACGAACGAGACGCGACCATCGTCTCCGGTTGGCTCTGCGCTGTCGGCTGCGATGCGAACTGGGGTGTCCCATGTGTTCGGAACGGGGACGGTGATCGACCGGGACGGATTCATCCTCACCAACGAACATGTCGTTCGAGAGGGCGCCGATATTGAGGTTTTCGTCGCGGACCGCGGATGGCTGCGCGCAACCGTCGTCGGCGCCGACAGAGCGAGCGACCTCGCCGTGTTGCATGTTGATTGGCGGATGCCCGCGGCGTGGCGATTCGGAGACGCGGCGACCGTCCACATCGGGAATCAGATGATGGCGTTCGGTGGAACAAGTTGGGATTCAGACCAACCGAAGCTCGCCGCCCAAACCGGGCGGATCTCCGCCACGCGGCGCTGCGTGCAAGGCGCGCTGGACCCGAGCCAGCGGTCCTACTATGGGTCAATGTTGGAGTGTGACATCCCGCTGCCACGAGGGTTCAGCGGCGGACCATTGGTGAACGCCGAAGGGAACGTCGTCGGAATCAACACGGCCGCCGCGCCCGACCGTCAGAACGGACGAAGACTCGGCTACGCGATTCCGCTGAGCACGCACACCCGAACGATCATCGACCGACTCATGCAAGGTGGACGCATCGAGTCCGTGTATCTCGGGCTCTTGGTACGCGTGTCGTTCTCGGGGCCAGGGGAGGGGATGCCGAGAGCGCGCACCGGCATTTTCGTCGAGCGGGTGTTGCGCGGAAGCCCGGCCGCGCGCGCCGGTATCTGTTCCGGTGACGTCATCACACGCGTGGGATCTGCCGAAGTCGAGCGTGCCGCCCAACTTGCCGAGCACATCCGCCGCGCATTGATCGGACGTCCGTTGAACATACAGATCGTCCGAAGTGGCCGAGCCCTCACCATACCGGTGATCCCGACCGCGAGAGACTCGTAGCTCTGATAGTGCGCTACGCCTCCGGCGTCACATCCGATGCCTCTGCGTAGCGGGAGTCCGTCGGGTTGTGGATGCGATTTCTAAACGCGTGCGGCTTGTTGCCACGGGTTGTCTGAAACTGGGGACCGGCAGAGCTGGCACACCCGGCGCCCGTGAATGCGGTCCCGGCGATCATCAAGAGCATTAGCGCGGCGATAATTGTACGTTTCATTGGCTTCTCTCCTCCAAGATCGTTTTGCGGCGAAACTCCCGCCGGCATCGTTTGATGGTAGGAACTGCGGGTTGTGCGAATCAAGTGTGTTTTCCGCCCGATCCCGGTGCAGTCCACGGTCCGATAGACCTTCGCCGGCGTTTCAGAATTGGCCGGTCGACCGCGTATCTGCTTTTCTGACAAGAACTTGCGGATGAGAGGACTCGAACCTCCACGGGGTTGCCCCCACTGGCACCTGAAGCCAGCGCGTCTGCCAATTCCGCCACATCCGCACGGATTTCGGGCGACTCGGAACGATACACCACTCTACGCTAACGTCAAGCGAGCTGTCTGCGTTTTGCAACTTGACCGGCCACTTGAAAACACCATGATAACAACGCGATCCCATGCGGCACCGGTTTCCAGCCGGTGGATGCGCGATCACCGGCTGGAAACCGGTGCCACATGGGACATCTTGTGGAAAGGACGAAGTTTGGAGACGAAAGCAAACAAGCCGACCGTGTGGTCCGGCTTCTCCCCGTTGGCGGTTCTGTTGGCCCTTGCGCTCTGCGCTGCGGTGCCGGGGTGCGATGCGCTCAATCCAGCGTTCGTCGATTTCGCCAGCACCAATTTCGACGGCATCGATGTGCAGCCCCAAGGCCCGACTTCGCCAGGGCATGTCGTCATCGCGTTCAGAAACGACACGGTGTTCGATGAGGCCTTGCTGCAGAGCCTGATCAACGCCGGGCTCGATCCCGCGCTGACGGAAGTTGAGGGGCTTCGGCCTCGCGTCAGAATACTGGTGCGAGTGACCTTCGTGAACGGCGAGCAGATCCAACTCGAATTCAACGACGGTTCGTCGACCATCGTTCACCCAGCCGTCGATGTGCTGAATTTTCCGGACCTGACACGTACCGGGCGAAACAACCTCGTCGTGCAATGTGACGTGGCCCGCGTGGAATTGGTGACTCTGCCGTCCGTATTCGTCCCGCTGTTTTTCGAGACCATACGGATCGATGACGGCGACGATGACACCGATCCATTTCGCGTTCAGGTCGACACCGCTCCGCCGCAATTCGTAACGTTGCGCGAGGACGATACAGACCAGTTCGGCAACACGCTAACCCTGCGAAACGTCGATGTCCGTGATCGCCCGGCGCCGGCGGTTGGCCCGAACTGCGGCTCTGTGGTGACCATCACCATCGCCGGCACGCTGCGGGCCCCCTTTGAGATCAACGAATTCGGCGCCTTGGTGCCCGGCGTTTTGAACACCAATTTCCGCGGCATCGCCGCCCACCCAGGTCGATTCAGCATCAACGTCGGCATCAGATAGGATAGGCAGCCATGATCGAAATCGCCGCAATAGTCACCAACCCAGCCGGAGAGATACTGTGATCCGAGTGACACGTCGCGTTCGTACGGTGACGGCTGTGCCCCTTATTCTGCTGTCCGCGCTTGCGCTCTGCGGTCTGCCGGCGGGCTGTGGTGAGGACGCCATCCTGTTTCTGAACCCCTCGTTCGTAAACCGGACGCAAGGCGGCCTTTTTCCGCTGGTCCCCCAGCCGGATTCCGGCCTGCTTTTGGTGCGCGTTGTGAACACGACCGGCCAAACGATCTCCTTCTTGGTGACCATAGAGCGGACGGTTGGCGTGGATGTCGACGACGCCACAGGAAATGTCATCACCTCGCAGACCAACGAACTGTTCACCGTGCCGGGTTCCCAAACGAACGAAACGGGCATTCTCTACGACTGCACTGCCGAGTTGCCCATCACGAGAATCGGTCTGGGGCGCAACCTTAACCAACCGACCACCGATCCCGGATTGTTCGTCGGGGCGTTTGCCGACATCGGCGCGGGTTTCGGCGTACCGGCCAACATCAATCCCCTGGCCTCCGCCTTCGGAGACTTTTTCTGCGGCGACACGGTGATCTACCAGGTCATCGACAGCAACAATGAACCCGGCGGTTTCAAGGTCCAGGCATTCGTTCTGCCGTTCGAGGGGCAGCCCGCCAACACTTCCCGGGACACCTTTCAGGTCGCCGGCGACTTTCTGCGCGACAGGCCGGGAGAGTAGGGTCCGCCACCTGCGGTTGTTTGTCGTCCGGTAACACGCGGTCGCGCGTCTCGCCCCCAAACCACGTTGTCTGGTGTCGGCGCGAATTCAAACCGATCCTCTCCGTGGGGCGTACTAGAGTCTTGGCAGAAGATTAGGGCAGAAGCGTTCAGGAGATGCTTGTAATGTGTAGGAAACTGTCGATCGTGCTCGTCTTGTCAGCGTGGATGTGCGTTCCGGCGCCGGCGCAGCAGAAAACAGAGGGCGTGCGAACACCGATCACAGAAGCTGACCCGGTCGCAGACGCACTGGATCGCGCGAGCAAAGACCGCAACTACCTTTGGGTCGTCGTCAACGGCGATCAGGCCAAAGACGATTGCAAGCACTTCGACCAGCACACACTCAACGCCCCCGAACTACAGGCGTGGATGGCCCACCGCGTCACGCTCTGCAAGCTCGATACATCCACGCCGGCGGGGCAACAATTCGCCGCCAAACACGGCGTCGAGAAAGTTCCCACCGTGGTCGTCATGTCCAGCGGCGGACTGGTTCTGGGAAAACACGTGGGTGACGCACCGCCGAAACGCTTGCTCCGCGTGATCAACGCCACGATTCAGAGCGATGCCATTCGAGGCGACAGGGGCATGCACAGCTGGGCAGGCGAGGACGTCGTCCTGAGCATCTCCGATCACGCGCAGGCGTTGTTCGCGCAGGGCAAACACGAGGCCGCCTTCCAGGAATACGCTTGGTGTCTCGATCACCGCGCCACGCACGGACCTTTGTTTCCCATCGCCCACCTTGAGGAGCTCGTCGGCCGTGTCGTCGCGCTGGCCGAGGTCTACGAGCCCGCAATGGCCGACGTCCTACTGCGACTCTCATCCGCCGAATTCGATTCCCTCAAGAACTCCAGGCCCAACGTTTACGCACTGTACCTGATCAAGTACGGCTACCTCGCGCTCGATCGCGAGGACAAGCTCATCACCCACTACGATCGCCTGAAGAGACGTCACCCAGGCAGCAATGCCGCGCCCGCATTCGCCAAGCTGATCTACCGCCCCCTGCTTCGCGTCCGCCGCTACGAAGAGTTGAAACACACTGTGACCGAAGCCGACGAGGTCGGCCTGTATCTGATCGGAGCACGCACAAACAAGGTGGCAAAGAGCGAGACCCGCAAGATCCTCGCCGGCAGATACGAGATCCTGCTCGGAATCGGCAAGATCAAGCAGGCCAAAGACCTCGCCCAGCAAATGCTCATGTACGACCGCTGCGCCGAGACGAATCTCGAGTTGGCGAGCGCCGCCTATCGATCCACACGATCCACCGACGAGAACATTCAGCAAGTGCGATCAGCCTACAACGACACGGGAGGCGAGAACCTCCAAGTCGTGCTCGTGTACGCCAAATTGTTGGCTCAGCGAACGCAGCGCGACCCCGAAGCGCTGCAAGTGCTTCGCTATGCCATCCAGCGATTCGAAGCCGGTGCGGACAAGAAAACGCTGAGAAAATGCCTGGCCGAGATCCAAGCGGGTAAAATCCCGCCGCGATACTCGATCACGGGGCAGGCGTCCCCTGAACCGTAGGCCCCGTCGCGTACGTCGGGCACCTGCTTCGCTGCGGTTCTGATCCCGAACTTCATTGTAAATCACGCCCAATTCCGTTAGGCTGCCGAACGTAATATGTACGTTCCAGCCGGTGGCCTGCGTCCGGACGCGCTTGTCCGAGGCGGTCAGACGTCCCGGCGCCGGCACGGGAGGGGCACTCCATGACCACATTCCGAGATTCCGCCATTGTGCGGCGTGCCGGTATGGCCGGGGCAGTTTTCCTCGCGCTCACGACGGCGGCTCACGCGGGCGAGCGGGAAAGGGGTTGTTCGGAACATCCCCTTGAGGATCACCCCCTTGCGTCCGGCAGCGACTACGCCAACTTCGTAGGTCCGCCGACGCCCTCGTGGAATACGTATGTGCAGCCCACGTCGAACCTTCCCGCACGCATCGGTCCGTCGCGCGTCGTCATCGCCCATCATCTGGGCGCCCACGACGGATCAGCCGGCCGCGACAACGTCCACCTCAACGGCGACGCCGTCCGCATGATGGTCAACGAAGCCGTGCAGACCTTCGCCGGAACCGCCGGTGTCAGCGAAGCATGGCAGCTGATCATCCCCGACCCGACGAAAAAGGTGGCCATCAAGATCAATTGTCAGATCACCGGCATCTTCACAAAAGCCAAGGTGGTGACACCCATCGCCGACGGGTTGATCGCCCGAGGCGTCTCGCCGGACAACATCGTCATCTACGACCGCAACAGCACTGCGTTCTCGTATGCAGGCTTCGTTCGCAATCCGCAGGGACCGGGCGTGCGCACGGGCGTCCTCAGCGGCAACGACTTCGGCGGATACAGTTCCCATGCGGAACAGTACAACATCGCCAAGCTGCTAGTCGATGAGAGCGGTGACTTTGACTGCGACTACATCATCAACGTTCCCGTGTGCAAAGCCCTCGATGGATACTCCGGCATTACACTGGGCATGAAGAACCACTATGGCACATGTTCGCCTAGACACGCCGACATCCACAACGAAATCTGTCGCACCAACGCGCTGCCCGCCATTCGCGACAAGACGCGCCTCATCGTCCTCGACGCGTGCTACTGTGAATACAAGTGGTATAATGGCCGCAACCAGACGTGGGTGGATGTGGTCAACAAGATTATCGTCTCTGACGACCCGGTCGCACTGGATTACCACGGCTGGCAGATCATCAAGCAGCTGCGGACCGACCACGTGATGCCCGCGGTCAGCCCCTATCCCCAGTTCATCGACCTCGCCGCCGACGTCTACGGTCTGGGCACGAACGCCCCCGAGCAAATGGAGATCATAGAGATCGAGCTGCCCTATCAGGGCGATTTCGACGTTGATGGTGATGTGGACATGGCTGACTTCGGCTTTCTCCAACGCTGTTTTTCCGGCGCGGACACGCCCCCGCCCGCCGACCCACCTGGCTGTGTTGCATGCGACCTCGACGGCGATGGCGACGTGGACATCGAGGACTTCTCTGCTTTCACGTGGTAGGTTCGGCTACGGTCGCGTCGAAGTTGGCGCCACCACGCCGGGGGTGCTGCACTCGACTGCGACATCGCCCTGATACCGCAGCCCGTGTTGCGTTCTCGTCCGCCACCGCTGAAGCGATGGGCCACTCGTTCACTAGTGTCTAAATGCGCTCTGACCCCATCCTGGAGCGTTTGAGGATGCGGTCGACTAGGGCGGGGGCGAAGAAGTCCAGCCAAGTTAGGATGCGGCCTGCGGGGGTGAGGATGAGCTCGCGCTTGGGACGGGCGGCGCATTGGACGATTCGCTCGGCTGCCTGCTTGTTGTTCATTGCGAATCGGGGTTGGGACTCGTCCGTGCCGTCGGACAGGCGGCCGGGGCAGACCAGGGTTACGTCGATGCCGGAGGTCATTAGCTCGACGCGCAGGGCGTCCGTCCAGGCGTTGAGCGCGGCTTTGCTTGCTGAGTATGCGGCGCGATGGGGGGTTGCCCTTTTTCCGAGGACTGAGGATACGTTGATGATGTGGCCGGCGTGTTGGGCGTGCATGATCGGCAAGACCCGTTGGCAGAACGCGACCGTGCCGAGGAAGTTCACTTCGAGCGTCTCGCGGGCATGGGCTGACGCGCGGTCGTCGACGGGTCCTTCGCGCTTGATGCCGGCGGTGTTGACGAGGATGTCGATGCGCGACCACTCCGTGAGCACCTTCTCGACGGCTACGTTGATCTCATCCTCGCTGGACACGTCGGCGGAACAAACCAAAGACTGTCCGCCGGCATCGCGGATGTCGCGGGCTACCGCTTCCAATTCGACGGTCGATCGGGCGGAAGCGGCTACGCGGGCGCCGCGTCGGGCGAAGGCGACGGCCGTTTCGCGGCCGAAGCCGCGGGATGCGCCTGTGATGAGTACTGCTTTGTCGCGTAAGGGGCGTTGCATTGGCTGTCTGTGTTCCGGGTCAAGAGGGACTGTTGGTTTCAGCCGTCTCGTGTTATTCGCAACCTCTCTCATTCCGGCTGGATTCCTCGCTCCGCTCGGAATGACGGGAGGGGTTGTCTGCCTGCATCGTATTCTAGCAGGCGCCGGGTAAACCGCATGTGTCCGGGGGCGATTCCCTCTTTGGGCCTGATATCGGCCGCTTGGGGCGGCGACTCGCTTGACCCCTCGCTTCGGGGCGTCTAGAAACGGTCCGTGGCGCTGGCGGCCGACAGACGGCGTCCGGATTTGCTTCTGGGGAATGGGGCTGGGTTTCCCGATCACTGACTTGAGGGGCTTTGCGCCTCAGCCGTGGACCATCGCCGTCGGGGTATTGTGGATTATCGGTAGCCGGGTGGCATGTGGACAGGGATCATGAAAAAGGCGTTGATTGCGGGCATCACGGGCCAAGATGGCAGCTACCTTGCGGAGTTGCTCTTGGAAAAGGGCTACGAAGTCCATGGGCTGATTCGCAGATCGACCAACCGCCAGACGAACATCGATCATGTCCGCGGCAAGCTACATCTGCATTACGGTGACATGTGCGACGAGACGAGTTTGCATCGCATTATTGACATCGCCGAACCGGACGAGTTTTACAATCTTGCCGCGCAGAGTCACGTGCGTTTGAGCTTTGACAACCCGGTTTACACGGTGGATGTGGCTGCGTTGGGAGCGCTTCGGGCGTTGGAGCTGGTTCGCAAGCTGCGGCCTGATTGCAGGTTTTATCAGGCGTCGACGAGCGAGATTTTCGGCGACTCACCGCCACCGCAGACTGAAGCAACGCCGCCGTGTCCAGCAAGTCCCTACGGGATCGCCAAGTTGGCAGCGCATCACGCGGTTCGGGTCTATCGAGAAGGCTATGGCATGTTCGCGTGTTCGGGGATTCTGTTCAATCACGAGTCGCCGCGTCGGGGTGAGGAATTCGTGACACGGAAGATCACGCGGGCGGCGGCCGACATCGTCGCGGGCAAGCAGGATGTGCTTTGGCTGGGCAATCTTGAGGCCAAGCGCGACTGGGGCTACGCGAAGGAGTATGTCGAAGCGATGTGGTTGATGCTTCAGCAGGATCGCCCCGACGATTACCTCGTCGCGACGGGAACGACGCACTCTGTGCGAGACTTTCTGGAGTTCGTTTTTGAGAAGGCGGGGCTGGACATCGCGAAGCACGTCAAGCACCGCGACAGCCTGGAACGGCCTAACGAGATTCATGCGCTACGCGGTGATCCGAGTAAGGCGAGAGAGAAGCTCGGCTGGAGCGCGAAGACCTCATTCGAGGAACTTGCGGGGATCATGTTTGAGCATGATATGAAGCTTGTTGCGGGGTAAACGAGAACGCTCCCCTTCGGGTCGCCGCTAAACGAATCGTGCCGAACCTCGATCAATTCGCTGCGAGTCTGCCGCCGTCTACCAGGAGACTGACGCCGTTGACGTAGGAGGCGGCGGGGGATGCGAGAAAACCGACCGCGGCTGCTATCTCTGTCGGTGCTCCCAAACGTCCTACCGGAATTGAGTTGATCCACTCCTTAAGGACTTGCTCTTCGGTGACGCCGGTGCGCTCGGCTTTCTTGCTGATTAGCGATTTTAACCTTTCGGTGTCGGTGTAGCCGGGCAGTACGTTGTTGACCGTGATGCCGAACTGGCCTAGCTCGCTGGCGACGGTGCGTGCCCAGTTTGCGACGGCGGCGCGCGTGGTATTGGACACGCCGAGCCCCTTGATCGGCTGAAAGACCGACGTCGAGATGATGTTGACGATGCGTCCGTAGCCGCTCTCTTTCATGCCGGGGAGCAAGGTCTGCATTAGCAGCTGGTTGCACACCACGTGGTTCGAGTATGCACTGCGGAACGCTTCGGGGGTCGCGTCGACGATCGGTCCGGACGGCGGTCCGCCGGTGTTGTTCACCAGGATCTGGACGGGGCCTTTCGATTTGACGTGATCGGCCGTTGCTTGGCGGACTGCTTCGGGATCGCTGAAGTCAACGCTGACGGCGTCATGCGACTGGCCTGAATCGGTGGGGAGTTCGGCGCGTACGCGGGCGAGGGCTTCCTTGTTGCGGGCGACGAGTGTCACCGCGGCGCCGCGTTGGGCGAGTTCCATCGCGCAGGCGTGTCCGATTCCTGACGTGCTTCCGCACGCGATTGCTCGTTTTCCAGCTAGATCATCCATACTTGCAGCCTTTCCGACTCTTGGGAATTCCGAAACACGTCGGGGGGCATGATACACGATTTGATCGGTTGCACTATGCCTGTGGGGCGTTTCGGTTGGTGATCGACTTGCGGAGTTAGAAGAGGTCTTGTTGTTTTGACTCGGGGGTTGGGGGGCGGGTGACGTTGAGGTGATCGTAGGCTAGCTGGGTTGCTTGGCGGCCTTGGCGGGTGCGGATGACTAAGCCGGTTTGGAGCAGGTATGGCTCGACG
>JAJDDU010000417.1 GCA_029260155.1 Phycisphaerae bacterium
CCCCGTTCGACCAGTGAAATCGATTCTCGATCCGCACGCCCTCTTCCATCAGTCGCTCAGCGCTCATCCCATCAAGCCGTTCCGCGAATCCGCGCAACGAATCCGGCAACGACGCATGCCCCTCCGCAAACGCCTCAAGCCGTTTCTCCAAAGCACCAACCACCGCATTGCGCGGAACCGGCAGAGCTCCCACCGCCAATCCCCCGATCTTGATCTCGATCCAATCCCCGACCACGTTCACGGTCAGGTGCGCGCTCAGCACAGCCCGCAGATCATCCCGCTCGAACCGCGCCGCCACGCCGACCCGACCCCCGTCGAACACCACCATCGGCTCAGCCAACCACCACGGAACCACATCGCGCGCATCAGGCCAAAGCTCTTCACGGGCTGCGATCCACTCGTTGACCGTCCGCGCAGACAGCGCATACTCAAACCGCCCACCATTCACCACCTTATCCGTAAACGACTGGTACGCCCGAGGCAGCGACGACCGTACGCGCGGAAGATCAACTTGAGCAACGGACGGCGGCGCGTACCACGAGGGAATGTTCTGAAACGCCATCCACCCGGCCAACAGCACGAGCAACGTCACAGCCGATACGGTCCCCACAGCAATCAGAATCCGTCGCATCACGACCGCTCGCTCCCATCATCCCGCGCAAGCCAGTCGCGCGCCCGCTCCAAGACCGCAGCCGGAAACCCCTCTCTCTCCAGAATGAGCAGCGCATTCCGCATCATTGCAGGGCCGGGCTGAAGCGCATAGTCGAACACCGCCCCGTCACGCCCCAAATGCTCAGCGAAGTGACAGTTCACTGTCACTTGCCCGTCGGCCAACTCCGTAAGCTGATGCTCGTGCGTTGCAACGACGAAGAAGTGACCCGAGTCCACAAGTTGCCGAACCACCGCCACGCTGGCCGCAATCCGCTCCACCGAATTCGTCCCCCGAAACGGCTCATCAATCAACCCCAGCAGTGGCACATCACCCGATGGGGGCAGCAACATTCGCCGAATCTGCCGCACCTCAGCCATGAAGTAGCTTTCCTCCTTCGACAGCTCGTCGCGAATGCGCAGATCGCTCACGAGTCGCATCGGCGAAAAGCGCATGGCCACCGCAGGCACGGCGCTGCCGAGCTGAGCGAGCAGTGTGCTAACACCCAGCATCCGCAGATACGTGCTCTTGCCCGCCATGTTGGAACCCGTAATCACCCGAACGCGAGACTCCGCCGACAGCTCAAGGTTGTTGCCGACCACCTTCTCCGGTGACACAAGTGGATGCACACCTCCGATGATCGACAGGCCCCGCTCCTGCGTCACACTCGGATACGTCACGATGGGTTGCTCATACCCAAAGCATGCCACACTCAACAGCGCGTCCAGCTCCGCCATAGCGGACACGGACGCCAGAATCACCTCGCGATGCGGCACCGCCTTCCCCAGAATGGCCGCCGCCGTATGCAGGTCATAGAACAAAACGATGTTCAACATGGCATGCACCGCGCCGCCGGTATTGGTAAAGTCCAATCGCCATGTCAGAGCGGGCAAGACGTCCGGCGAAATCACATCAGCGAAACGCCTCCGCAACAAGCCGAGTTCCGTTTCATCGGGCAAGTCCCGCGCGGCACGCTCGCATGAGGATCGCAGCCCACGCACCGCGTACGCGACGTCGCGCCAAGCGCCAAGTCTCTGTCTCAAGTCCCGGCTCATCTGCTGAGAGACCGCAGCGTTGACCATCACCACAATCAGAAGCGCCCCAAGCCACCCCGGCACGCCCATAGCCACCTTGACAACCGCAACGCACAGAAAGACCGCAGTCACAATTGACCACAACCGCAAGAAGCGAGTGCGCCCCGGCGACGGCAGTGGAGTCGCACCACGCACCGCCTCCACAAACGCCTCCAACCTCGCATCCCGCCCGCGCAGAATCGCCAGCCCCGCCATCACCCGGAGTCGCCGTTCCATCTCTCCATCAAGCCAACGCACGCACGCCTGCCGCGCCTCGATCCGATCCGTCGATAGGCAAGCGTGTTCACACCGATCCCGAAGCCGCCGCGCACCCAGCGCCGTCGCCGTCCGATTCAGCAACCCGAACAGCCCCACCGGCTCCCCGTACAAATCCAGATCATCTCGCTCCTGCGCGGTCAGCGTCCAAATCTCCCCGTCATCCAGCGCTGCGTCGACATGCGAACCCTCCGGTCTTCGCCCCGACCGAACCGTCACGACCCGCCCCCCGACGCGTTGCCCCGACTCGGCGATCATCAGCACAAGACGATCAGCCAACTCCCGACGCGCCCGAGCCCGCAAGTGTCGCCACACGCACGCCCCAAACAACACAACCGTGCCGGCCACGACATAGCCGCTCGATAACCAGAACCACCCCAGAACGCTCCCGACGAACACTCCCAGCCGCGCCCACGACCACCCACGCTCGGATGCAAGGCACCCCCGCCTCCGCGCCTCCGCGTCGACTTTGTACGCCGCAAGTCGCGCCCGCTGGTCAGTGTTTCCCGATCGATCGTGCATTGTCCCTCCTACGATACCCCCGATTCAAGATCGAATCTGCGCGTACGCAGGACTGATACAAACAACTACAACATACCCCCAACTTGCAAACCGCGATCCCAACGACATACAATCACTACCCGACAGCGCGATCGGACATCCCGCGCCGAGGACTGCCCACATGCTCCACAAATGGATCGGTTTCACCATCGTGCTCACATGGGTCATCGCGACGAGTTGGCTCGTCTGGCACGACGTCCTTCCCGAATGGACCGCGCAGAACCCACCTCGCGTTGTCGCTTCCGACTGGGCCGATCGCCTCAGTCGAGAGTCACACTTCGGTGTGTACGACGACCATGGTCGTCACATCGGCGGAATCTGGACCCGCTACTCGGGCGCAGTCGCGATCGACCGCGTCGACGAAATCTACATCAACGATCTGCGCACCATCGGGTCAATCTGCGTGCATATCAAATCCACGTTCGATACCGACGGCAAGCTCGACGAGATCGACATCAGCGCCCTCAGCGCCGCCGCGACCGACGTGCCGGCCATCCGAGTTCACGGCGAACGCTTCCCGACCCAGTTCGCCTTCCGCATCGACGCAGGCCCCATCAAGCAAGTGTTGAAGATCGACCTTGTCCGAGCCGGCACGTTCTCAGCGTCGTTCAGACCGTTCGACGCCATGCCCAACCTCACCGTGGGGCAGTCTTGGCGAATGCAGGTCTTCAATCCCATCGCCGCTCTGACCGGCTTTGGCGACCAGTTCATGCCCATGCTCGTCAAAGTCGTAGGTCGCGAATCCATCCGCGCCGGCGGGACCCTGCACGACTGCCTCGTACTCGAATCCTCCGGCGTCAAGGCCTGGGTCGATCAACGCACCGGCGTC
>JAJDDU010000418.1 GCA_029260155.1 Phycisphaerae bacterium
CGGTGCCGTCGCAGAACTGGCCGTTGTTGCAGGCGGTGTCGTCCGGAGTGTTGACGATCGTATCCGTCGCTTCGTCGCAGGTGTCGATGGTGCACGTGACGCCGTCGTCAGTGTTGGGCGCAGTGCCGTTCTGGCAATCCAGAGTTAGATGGCATGTTTCAGTGCCGTCGCAGAACTGGCCGTTGTTACATGCGGTGTCGTCCGGCACATGGAGAATCGAAACCGTCGCTTCGACGCAGGAGTCGATGGTACAGCCTACTCCGTCGTCAGTAGCCGGCGCAGTGCCGTTTTGGCAATCCAAAGTTAGATGGCATGTTTCAACGCCGTTGCAGAACTGGCCGTCGTCACAGGCAGTATCGTCCGGAACATGGAGAATCGTATCCGTCGCTTCAACGCATGAGTCGATCGTGCAACCGACGCCGTCGTCAGTGTCGGGCGCGGTACCGTTTTGGCAATCCAAGGTGGGATGGCATGTCTCGGTGCCGTCGCAGAACTGGCCGTTGTTGCAGGCGGTGTCGTCCGGCACATGGAGAATCGTATCCGTCGCTTCGACGCATGAGTCGATCGTGCAGCCGACGCCGTCGTCAATACTCGGCGCTGTACCAGCTTGGCAGGCGCCGCCCACGCATGTTTCGGCCCCGTTGCAGAACTGGCTGTCGTCGCACTGCGAGTTCAACGTGCAGCCGCCGGGACACGGGCTGATCTGCTCCGTGATATGGACGGACCAACTATCGAGTGTTCCTGGGTCTGGTGTGGCGTCGTCATACGCAGTGATCACCCACTCGCCGGAGGAGTCCATTCCGTCGTAGGCGCTGAGTGCTGCGTTGGGCGTGTAGTTCGGCGGCGATGACAGGTCGGGGGCACATGCCGTTTCGATCGCGCCGCCGGCTCCTTCGTCGTCGAGAATGATGTCGAAGTTGTTTTCATCGCACCCCCACGTTGACGCAGGTACGCCGGGTCTGGCGATGACAAGAACGGTGGTGCCACCATGCGAAACCTCAATGGTCACGTCACCGACCCACGTATGCGTGATGGCCACATCAATATCGACGTCGCCAATGGTGACGGAGTCCGGCACGTTGATTGTATCGGTGGCTGCGTTGCCGGAACCGCCGCCGTCGGGAATGGAGACGCCCGGAGAGGCTGAGTAGACGGTGGTCGCGCCGGGTGTGCCGACACAATCCGTACCGTCACCGAGGTATAGGCCAGTGAGGACAAGACAGGCTGCCTGCGTTTCGATTGTGCACGCCGTGCCGACGCAGCAACCGCCGAGGACCGGAGGCGCGCCACAGGTGTTCGCTACCTCGTCGCACACATCACCGCCGGTACACGGATCGCCACTGCTGACGCAACCGCTCGCGCCACTGCAGGACTCGGTGCCGGTGCAGAACAGGCCGTCATCCGGGCACTGCGCGTTGTCCGGTGTGAACACGCACTCGCCGGTTCCGAGGTTGCAGGTGTCGACGGTGCACGCGATGCTGTCATCGCAATCAGCCGGTCCCGTGCAATTCGTCGTGCAATCGTAAACCGACACGTCGTCCACCCACCAGCCCGTCTCGCCGACGCAAGCGTCTTTGCCCATGTCGAATCGAATCTGCAAGTTATCGCCTGCGGACACGAAACCGGAAAGATCAACCACCGATGTCACCCAACGTGCGTCCGCGCCGCTAAACGCTTCCTGGCCCCCGAGTGGGTTGTTGCCGGTGTTGAGCGTGAGGTTGTACGGATTGTAGGTAAACGCAGTCGACCCAACGAGTTGCCATGCGCCGGCGTTGACTCGCACGCTGAGGTTCCCGCCATCCCATGCGGCTTCGGTTGCGAGCAGGTGTTTGAACGACAGCATGGCCTGAGTCAGCCCCCCTGGCAGCGCGATGGTCGGACTGAAGAGCGAGTGCAGACCTGATTCGCCGCTTCCCGAACAGCTCCCGATACTCGGATCGGCACCGAACATTACGGTGCTCGCCCGCCCCGGCGGCGACGGGTCCAGCACCCAGTCATACGCTGTCGGCGGGTTGCTGTTCGAGACTGTCCAGTCGGCTGCACCGCTCTCGAAGTCCTCGAAGAACACGGCAAGCTGCGGCGAACACTGCGTCGGGTCGGCCGCGTTGAACAGGTCCGTCCACGCACCGCATGACCCCGGTGAGTTCATCTCAACCGCCTGCAGCGCGTTGTCCACCTGTGTCGCGTCGCCGGCCGTAAAAGCGCTACTCGAAGCAGCGCCGGTCCGCGGGTCATTCGGTGTCGTGCCGATCAGGTCGATGGCCGCCTGATTGAGCGCCAAGTAGGCATCTTCGAAGTCCGATGCGGGCGTGAGGTACACAGTGAGCGCGCGATACCAGACCGCTCCGGTTTTGATGGGTCCGATCGCGCCGACCGTGAAACCGTTGAAGCTCTTGCCATCCGCCAGCATTGCTACGGCGTGATTGGGAATCCCGCTGCCGCTGTGCACGCCGCCGCCGTCACCGCTGGGGCAGGTTTGCAGCGAACTGTTGCCGCGATCCGGGTCGCCGAAACAGGTCGGATCCCACATGTCGCGAATCGCTCCACCGAACGCCGTCGCGTCTTCCCCCATCAGCCAGCGAACGCCGTCGGGGTAGCTGCTGCCCGGTAAACTGCATATGCTGCGTGCGTTGTTGGGCGTGTCCTGACCGGGCCCGGTAGGATGCGTGGGCCAGTTGGGCGGACCGCTCGGCGAGCCGGCAACAGATACGTCGCCGTTGTAGAGGTCGATCAACTCCCCGAATATGTCCGAGTACGACTCGTTGAGCTGCCCGGGTTGGTTCTGATAGATCAGCCCGGCTGTGCGCTCGGTGACACCGTGACCGATTTCGTGTGCCGTGATGTCGTCCGTGACGGTGCCGCTGCAGAAGATCATCTGCTGGCCGTTCCAGCCGGCATTGGGGCAGGGCGGATTGGTCGAACTCACCGTCAGGACCAGTGTCATTCCGTTGTCATCGATGCTGTCCCGGCCGAACGCATTGAAGAAGTAGTCGTATACGTCTCCGGAGTAGTCGTACGCACGGTCCGCGTCTCCGCCGACCGCCGCGCCTCCTTCGCTACGTACCAAGGTGCCGGGCAGCGACGAGCCGCCCAAGCCGTCGTAGATGTTTCGGAATCGGGCGGTCGGCAGGACGGTCCATTGGTCCAGGACCGCGCCGCCGTGCGCGTCCACGAAGAACGCCTCGCGTACCGTCGCGGATGGGTCAGACAGAATCAGGTAATAAGCCAGATGTGCTCCCGCCACCGGGTCGCCATACCAGCCGGGATCAACGATCACCAACTCGCTGGACTCCACCGATGGCTTGGCGCGTTCGATCCGCGCGGCCGCAATCGCCGTAGCCGCCTTCGCCGACAAGACGGGATTCACGTCGAGCTTATTCGGAATCGGGTAGAAGTCGCCGTTGGCAGCGATGATTTGTCCCATTGCATTCTGATGGACCTTCAGAACCCCGGAAAAAACCGGCACACCCTTATGAACTTGCCGAAATGTCGAATGCGTAAACCTCAGCGAATCCGTGACGGTGCGAACCGCGACCAATTCGTTGGCCGGATCGTTAACGCCGAACAGCCCGCCATATTGCGCGAAGAACGCGTCGGGATTTACCATCGCACCACCGGCTCTGCGTTGAGCGGGGATCGGCCCACCACCGCGCGCCGTCACGAAGGACGCCATCTGGGTGACGCGCGAAAGGCGGACGTCCAACGGCGCCGATTTCTGTTGCGCGCGGGCGGAGCCTGGAGTCGCTATTATGAGAAGGGCAATCGAAATCGCTCCAACCGTTGTGCCACCGAGCCGTTCGATTCCGCCGATCTTCATCAACATACCTTCCCTTTTCAGCTCGACACGGAGGCCGAGACGACCAAGG
>JAJDDU010000419.1 GCA_029260155.1 Phycisphaerae bacterium
TTTCGTTCGCGAGTGTACCGAAACGGCGAAGCCTGCCTTGATTAGATTCAACGCCATGGGCTGGCCCATGATGCCCGTGCCGATCAACCCCACTCTCTTGATGCTCATCGCAGGCGTACCTTTCCGGTTCCGCGCGTGACATGGCCTACCACATGAGGAGATGCGCCGGAGTCATCGAGCTTCCGCATGACGCCGGCTGCGTATCGAGACCGGACGATCAAGATAAAACCGATGCCCATGTTGAACACCTTGAACATCTCAGCCGGCTTGACGCCGTGTTTTTGGATGAACGGAAAGATTGGGGGCGGTTGCCACGAGCCCTTTTCGATGACGGCGTCACAGCCATCGCCGATCGCCCGGGCGACGTTTTCCGCCAAGCCACCGCCGGTGATGTGTGCCATCCCGGTTACCGCACGCACGCGGTACGCGCTCAACAACCCGAGCACATCGCGTACGTAGATTTTGGTCGGCTTCAGGACCGCTTCAGCCAGGGTCTCCCCCAATTCGTCGAACTTCTTTTTGAGGTTCAGCTTGTTGGCTGTGATCACGCGCCGAACGAGTGAGTAGCCATTCGAGTGCACACCGCTGGAGGGCAAGCCGATCAATACGTCGCCGGGCGCTACGTGTTGCCCGTCGATTGTCCGGCGCTGTTCGACAACGCCGACGGAGAAGCCCGCGAGGTCGAAGTCGCCCTTGGCGTAGAGATCCGGCATTTCCGCCGTTTCTCCGCCGAGCAATGCACAGTCGGCTTGGCGACAACCGTCTGCGATGCCCTCTATGAGTTCGAGCAGTGCATTGGGATCCAGCTTGTTGACTGCGAGGTAGTCGAGAAAGAAGAGCGGTTCCGCTCCGCATGTGATCAGATCATTGACGTTCATTGCGACGAGGTCGATGCCCAGTCCGAACAGGCGCTTGGCCTTGATGCCCAGCAAGACTTTTGTGCCAACGCCGTCGGCGCAGCCTACCAGCACGGGTTGCTTGTAGTCATTGCCCCGATTGCCGTTGCTCAGTCGGAACATCCCGGCGAAGGCGCCGGCAGAACTGAGCACGCGAGGACCGTACGTGCTCCCCATCGCAGACTGGATTCGTTTCACCCAGACGGCGTTGGCGTCGATGTCGACACCACTGTCTTTATACGAGAATGACTGACGATCAACCACTGCTCACCCACAACTGACAACGGATAACTGACAACTTTTTCGGCTATGTAAACATTCGCAACTGGCTGCGTTCCATGGAGAACTTGTCGAACGGCTCTTTAACTTCGACGGGGTAGTCGCCGGTAAAGCAGGCGGTGCAGTATTTGTTTCGCGGCATCTTCACGCAGTCGAGCATTCCGTCGGCTGACAGAAAATGCAGGGAGTCTACCTCGAGGTAGTCGCGAATCTGCTCGATCGTCCGATTCGTGGCCACCAACTTGGACACATCCGGAAAGTCGATTCCGAAATAGCAGCCATGGCGAATGGGCGGGCTGGCCACGCGCAGGTGGATCTCGGTCGCACCCGCTTTGCGTAGCGCCCCGATCTTGCCACGGGTGGTCGTACCGCGGACGACCGAATCTTCGACGACGATCAGCCGCTTGCCCCGCACGACATCGCGAATCACGCGGAGCTTGACTTTGACTTGATGCACCCGAGAGGACTGGTCCGGCATGATGAACGACCGCCCCGCGTAGTGGCTGGTCGTAAAACCACGCCCCAGAGGAATGCCGCTCTCGTTACTGTACCCGATGGCAGCGCAACGCGCACAGTTTGGCACGGGAACGACCATGTCGGCGTCGACAGGTGCCTCGTGCGACAGCCTTCGCCCCATGCGGTCCCGGACAAGGTGCACGTTTTCGCCGAAGATGTTGCTTGAAGGATCGGCGAAGTAGATCTGTTCGAAGATGCAGGCAGCGCCGCGACCGTTGGTATCGCCACCGAATCGGTGGGATTTAACGCCTTCCTTCGTGACGGTGACTATCTCTCCGGGCTCGACATCACGCACGTACTCGGCATCGATGATGTCGAGCGCGCAGGTTTCCGAAGCCACCACCGTCGCACCGTTGGGCATCTTTCCCAGGCACAGGGGGCGGAATCCCAAGGGATCACGCGCCGCGATCATTCGATCCGGGAAGAGCAGCAGCAGCGAATACGCCCCCTGCAGGTGGTTCAACACGTGCACGAGCGGACGGGTCTTTTCCTGGTGGGCCGGCTTGGCCAGCAGGTGGATGATGACTTCCGTGTCGCTCGTGGTTTGGAAAATGTGGCCATGCGACTCGTATTTCTGTCGCAAGAGGGCGGCGTTGATCAGGTTCCCGTTGTGTGCGATGGCGACCTGACCGCCGGCGAAGCTGAACATGAGCGGTTGGGCGTTTTGGTCCGAACACGAGCCCGTGGTCGAGTAGCGAACGTGGCCTATCGCAGCCGGATTCCGCAGCGATTCCAGTCTTCGCTTGGTGAAGATATCGTTTACGAGTCCCATTTCGGCGATTCGAGAGATGGTTTCGCCGTCGGTCGTGCAGATGCCAGCCGACTCCTGCCCCCGGTGCTGCTGAGCGAACAGGCCCAGGTGGGCCAGCGCAGCCGCATCCGCGTGCCCGAATACGCCGAAAAGCCCGCAATGGTGCTTGACGGACCGGTTTTCCGTGAGGATTTCCATACCGAAAGAGCACGTCCGCCGCGAGAACCAACCGCCACATCCAGCAGAACAACGATCCAACGCCCGGAAGCTACGGCCTCAACGTCCAATCGTCAAGTGACCCATGGGGTCAGAGCGCATTTAGTTGTTAGCAAGCTTCCGTTCGATCTGTCGGATCTTCCGCTTCAGGGCGGCCGTGGATGATTCGATCCGGCGCACGGCCGCCGTCACACCGCCGTGCGACCCGTAGCCCAGGGCAGTAGCCACTTCACGACCACGGTAACCGAATCGACGACGCGCCAAAAACGCTGCCGCCGCCCGCGACGCATCGTCGTTACGCCGGCCATCGGTCCATCGGGAGCGGTCGACCTCGAACACGTCAGCCACGGCGGACGCGATCACCTCCAACGACGGTCGCGGACGCAGACGTTCCAACGCCGGCACCGATGAATCGGTTGGTCGACCTTCGAGCATCTCACGAATTCGCAGGGCAAACGCTTCGCCCCCAACGATCAAGCCCCCGACAGCATTTTTCAGCGGAGACGCCGGCGATTCCGCGATACCGGCTGTGACGAAACGGCGATACGCGCGGCGGGCCTGTTCAATGTTTCGCCCGAACTCAGCGAGCACGTCACCATACGTCACCCATGCGAGTTGCCGCGATGTCCGCTGATACCCCGGATAGCTGCTCCACGCCCACTGCTCCGGACGTTCCACTAGTCTTGCCCGGACGGGGTTGAGGTGGATATAACGACTGACCTCCCAGAAGTGGCCTTCGCTTTCGATCACGTGGGATTTGTATCGCCCTTGGAACAGGTGGCCATGACGGCGATGGCGGTTGTTGAAGTAGCTCGTGTAACTGCCGTTGAGGTGCTGCATGCCAGCCGACAGGTTCGGATCGGGCGTCTCGACGAACAGGTGATCGTGGTTGTTCATCAAAACGAAGGCGTGCAGCCGCCAGCCGTACATCTCGACGGTCCGCCGCAGCCACTCCAGCCGTCGCTCACGGTCGTGATCGTCCTTAACGATCGGCTTCCGCTCGTTCCCGCGTGACATGACGTGGTACACCGCGTGGTCGAATTCGATCCTTAGGGGTCTGGCCATACGCGGAAACCTATCGACCAGCCTCCATCGTGTCAACCACTAAGTGCTAAAGGCGCTCTGACCCCAGAGCAGGGTTGCTGACGACGGCGATTGCTCCTATACTCCGCTGCAAGCATGGCGACGCGAACGAAAACGACCATTCGTACCCTTCAATCGCGAAAACGCGACCGGCAGAAGTTCTCCATCTTGACATGCTACGATTATTCGACGGCCTGCGTCATGGACGCGGCTGGGATCGACGCGATTCTCGTGGGCGACACCTACGCAGAGGTCTGCCTGGGACACTCCACCACGCTGCCCGTGACGGTCGAGCACTTGGTGACCGTGACGGCGGCGGTTCGGCGGGGGGCGCCCAATGTTTTTTTAATAGGGGACATGCCCTACCTTAGCTACCAAGTTTGCCAAGTCGACGCGATCCGCAACGCTGGGAAATTCATGGCGGACGCTGGGTGCGATTGCGTCAAGGTCGAGGTCGATCGGCGATTGGTCGACACAGTGATCGCGCTGGCACGGGTTCCGATCCCGGTCATCGCCCACTTGGGTTTGCGACCGCAGTCGATCCATCAGATCGGCGGCTACAAGGCTCAGGGGATGACCGCCGAGGCTGCCAAGACGATCATTGAGGACGCGAAAATCATGGAGGACGCGGGCGCGACGGGCCTTTTGCTTGAGGCTGTACCCGCTGAAGTTGCCCAGATTATCACGGAAGCGACAGCCCTCCCCGTCGTTGGCTGTGTGTCCGGGCCACATTGTGATGGGCAGGTCGTCGTGATGCACGACATGCTGGGGTACGGGGGCGGGCATCCCCCAAAGAGTGTCAAGCGGTATGCGAATCTGCACGAGATTCTGGGTGGCGCTTTTCGCGCGTACGCGCAAGACGTCGGCGCCGGCGAATTCCCGACCGAGCAAAACAGCATCACGATGCCGGAAGCGGAATTGGCTCGGCTGCGTCGTATTTTGTGAGGCTGTTGCGATGGTTGAGACGCGTCGATCACGAACGCGCGCTTGACATTTCAGGAGCCCTTCGATTACCTTGAGTTCTGGTTAGTTATTAACGGGAGTTGGCTGCGATGCTGGTGCGCATGGATCTCGCGCGGATCATCATTCGGGAGCAAGCGGACTCCCAGATCATCGTGCTCAAAGAACGCGACGGCGATCGGCATTTCCCGATCCTCATCGGCTTGAACGAGGCCATCGCGATCGATAGGCGCATTCGCGGCGCGCAACCGCCGAGGCCGCTCACTCACGATCTGATGGCGAAGATAATCGAGGGCCTCGATGGCGAGTTGGAAAAAGTCGTCCTCACCGATTTGCGGGACCACACCTTTTATGCAACACTCGTTATACGCCGCAACGGTGATGTCATCTCGGTTGATTCGCGACCATCGGATGCCATCGCCCTCGGTGTCGCCAACGACACGGCGATCTACGTTGAGGAGCATGTGCTGCGCGCGGTCTGTTCGCCCGATGAGGCTGACCCGCAAGACTAGCACTGACAGACAGGGGTCGATAGCTTCATGACCGAGCCCCAAGCGTCGCCGCCGAGCGTGGAAGCGTCCAAGCTCGTTGCGGACGAGGTAGACAAACTGCTGCAGCGAGCCGACGTGGTTTTGTCGCGCGAGTCTTGCGCTACGGCAACGCGGTGGTTGGCACGCGCGCCGGCCTGCTTCGACGTCATCGGCGGTATTGCCGAGTATTCCGGGGCAGGCATCGTCACCGCGCCGATTGCGTGCGGCGTCGCCGTGACGGTGCGGTTGCGGGACGACAAGAAGATCACCCTTCATCGAATCGGCGAGTCCAGCCTCAAGACGCCCGAGCCTATTAGCTTCGACTTGGAATGGCTTGCAGGTCGGTCGGTCGGCGAATTCGCCGATGCGATCACGGGCGACGTGTCGCTGCGCGCTGCCGCAGGTGCCGTTCTCGCGATTTTCGCCGGCGGCAAGATGGGCGACGGTGTTTCCGGTGCGACGATTGTCGTCGATGTGCAACATCCGTTTCTTGTCGACGCCGGCACGACCGCGTCCTCCGCGCTGGCCACAACGATGGCCTTGGTCCGCGCGTGGGGCATGCATTTCGATCCAAATGAGTGCGCTCAACTCGCGATGCGCGCCGAGAACGAAGTCGTCGGGTTCCCGTGCGGAGACGGTCCTGCGTTGAGCGCCTTGTACGCCCGTCGCGATTGCCTCACGCAGATCGACTGCCAGACCAAGACTGCTCCGCAACATTGGACCCTCCCCGAAGGCATCACGCTGATCGGGATCGACTGCGGGCACCGCCATGATGACGCGGACGAAAAGTACGCCCGGGCGCGCACGACGGCGTTCATGGGGCGGATGGCCGTTGACCGCATTCTCAAGGCGACCGATCTCGACGGCCACGACTGGCAAGGGCTGCTCGCGCGCGTGCGCGTCGCTGACTACTCCTCCCACTTGAAGGACCACCTCCCCATGAGAACGCGGGGCGCGGACTTCATCGGGTGTTTTGGCCCGACGGCCGACCGGCTGACCTGCATCGACCCCGACGCGTACTACAGGATTCGATCGCGGACCGAACACCACATTCACGAAGGCGGGCGAACGCGCGACTTCGCCACGCAGATCGCGCTGAGCGCCCGCCCCGACGGTCGCGCCAGCATGATCAAAGCCGGGAAGATCATGCGCCGCTCTCATTGGAGTTATGGCCAGCGTTGCGCGTTGGGCAGCGTAGAAACGGATAGGCTGGCTTCGTTGCTGCGAAAGAACGATACGAAGGACGGCGTGTACGGCGCTCGAGTTTCCGGCCATGGCTCGGGCGGCCTTGTGGTCGTGCTCATGGAAGCCGGCGATGAAGCACGCCAAAAGCTCAACGGCGTCCTTAGCGAGTACGACGAGTTTTCCGGCCAAACCGCGACCATTCACGAAGGCACGTCGCACGGCGCGCTCGAATTCGGCGTCCACGAAGTCTAGGGCGTTCCGCCTACGTCACGCGAAAGTACCGGCCCAACGCGGTTGTTGGCACCAGCAAGAGCAACACCGGCGCCGCCAGCAACGGCCCGCGCGATGCGAACACCAAGCACGCGTCCAGCACCACAATAGAGAGCACAAAAACGTGTACGGCGTGTTGAATCTCTGCCGGAGCGCCGGTGGCCAACGCGCGTCGCGCGGGCGTCACGACCTGCCCCAACAGTACACCCACCAGCAGAAGATACCACGTGTCAGTCTCCGGCAGAAAAGCCTGCACGCCGATGAGGCCGACGACCGCGACAGAAAGGCCGATCCCGCCGGCGCGCAGTCGTGCGCGCGACGAATGCCCCGCCTCGTGGCGGGCGAAGTGCGTTAGCGAAGTGACGTACAGCCACATCAAGCCGGCGGCGAACAGATTCACCGGCGCGTCCCACGTGTCGACCACGCTCATGCCGAGCAGCAGGTTCAAAGCCCTGCACGCACCCATCGCAGGGGCTGCCAGAAACCCACGTTTGAGAATCCCGTCGTAGAGAACGATGCCGGCCGCCAATGCCATGCCCAACCACATCGCGCGATCTGAGACCGACGCGCTCAGCGCGCAACCAATCGCCAACAGCGCGATGGCCAACACCGCAGCTGCCTTGCGTGAGACCGCACCTGAAGGAATAGGCCGCCGCGGGCGTTGCACGGCGTCGCGGGCGGCGTCCAACACGTCGTTCAATGCGACGCCGCCTGCGTAGAAGCAAACCGATGCAGCCAGCAGAGTCGCAAGCGCTGTCGTGCCGAAAGCCAACGGACCCACAAAAAGAAACCCAGCCAGAACGTCAGCGGCTGCGGTGAAGAGGTTCGGTATTCGAACGAGTTGCAGATAGGCGCGGGCGCGGTTCATGCCGAGTGGACGATCGGTTGTAGGTATTCCAACGCGGCAGAGCCCGCGCCGTCAGGATCGTCGAGAAAAGGGTAGAGTTCTACCGTCAACCAGCCATCGTAGCCCGTTCGGTGAATCGCGGCGACGACGCTCTTGAAATCAATGGCTCCGGTGCCGGGGACCAGATGTTCGTGCACGCGTGAGGCGGCGATGTCCTCAAAGTGGTAGTGCTTGGTGAGGTTTTGCAGTCGCTCGACGGTCTCCGGCAAGGGATCGCCCACGCAGTAGAAGTGGCCAACGTCGAAGTTCAATCCGAACATTGGTGACCGCACGCGATCGGCCAGTTCGATGAACTGCTCGGCGTTTTCGATCAATAGATCGGGTTCGGGCTCGACCAGCAGTTGCACGTTTTCACGCTCGGCGTGCGTCAGCGCCTCGGTGAGCCCCTCGACGAATGTCTCCATCGCCCACCCACGCGACATTCCCGTTTCGAGCGGACCGCCCGGCTCGGTCGTGATGGAGGGGGCGCCCAGCTTGCGCGCCATGGTCAAAGCTGCGATGGTGTGCTCGATCCGCTGCCGGCGAAACGCGACGTCGGGCTCGATCCACGACGGATGCCAGAAGTCACGTACCGCGTTCATCATGAACGCGTTGACGTTTGAGATGCTGAGCGACGCATCATCGAGCGCGCGGCGGATGTCGGCGATCTGTTCATCCGTCGTGGTCAACGGCCAAGCATGCGGCGTGTCCGCCATAAGCTCGATGCCTGCGTAACCGAGCTTCGCGATGCGCTGAACGGCCTCGACGATCGAGTCTTTCATGTACGCGTTGGAACTGTAGGCCAGCTTCACGGTCATTCCGCTCCGTGTTCAACCAGGTGCGCAGCCAGCAGCCGCCACTGCTCGGAGAGGTCGTGATCCATACCGCCTTCAGGGTCTTTGAAGAAGCAGCCCAGATGGTCCATCCGCCCGCGACGACCGGCCGCGAACTCGAATGCGGTTAGGCGCACGAGATCGATCACCAGCGGCGCGGCCAATATCGAATCGCTCCCCGTCCAGACGAACTGCAAGTTCATCTTGGTCTCAAGGAAGCCTTCAAAATGAACGAAATCCCAGGCTATTTTCCAGTCGCTGAGCGATGGGACGTATTCGATCGACGTCTGTGTGTGCGGTGGGTAGCCCACGATCCGCGAAAGAAGCCCGTCCTTGGTTCGCAACTTCGACGCCTTCACCTGCGGGTTGTCCAGTACTTGGCCATCACGATTGCCCAGGATGTTGTGCCCGATCCAGCTGTTTATCGTCAGATTGCGCATCGCGAACATTGGGGCCAAGACCGACTTGAGCAGCGTCTCGCCGGTCTTGCCATCGCGCCCCGAGTACAACACGTCGCGATCTCGGGCGAACTCTTCAATGGCAGCCACGCGCGTGCCCACGCTGGGAGTGAAGTTGATGTAAGAGCAGTCCGCCGCAAATGCGCCGAGGGCGTAGAGCGCGCTGGTGGGCAATATCGTCGTCCCCGTTCCCTTCAACGCGCGCGACAGCCGGGCGTAGTCGGCGTGCGCAGGTTTGTGAGCAAGCGGCGGCTCGGAGGAGGCGACGTTGACAACCACCACGTGGTCCAGGCGATGTTGATCGCGAAACGAGGACAGATCCTGTCGGATCGCTTTGATCGCCGTCGCCGGGGACGAAACCCGACGCACGCAGCCGGTGTCGGCCATCTCGCGAATCTGCCGCGTTGAGCCCACCACGATTCCGGGTCGGATGTTGCGCTGCATGCGTCCCAACGCGGCGGAGCAGGCTTTGATGGTGGTCGCCTGAAAGACGTTTGAGTCTCGGTGCATCGCCCGGACGGCAGACAGGAGCGTCTGATTGCGAATCTCGTGTCCGCCGATGACGATTTCGCCGACGTCGACCAGATCAGCCGAGGCGAACGCGGGCAGCTCGGTCACCAGCCCGGTCGTAGGCGCGAGACGTTTGCGCAGCGCAGCCACACCCAGTGCGACGGTGCTTCCCACCCCGCCGCACGCTCCGATCATCCACAGGCCGATACGTTGCTTTCGGTGCTTCATTGCGAGCCGGGGATGATACGGCAAGCGTCTCCTCCGCACCAGCCGCTCCGACACACATTCGCACCCCTCGGGTGTGGCGACATCTGGTCGCACAGGACAATTCGTCCTTTCGGGCTTCAAGTGTATTGGATGTCTAGGGCGGCTCGTGGCTGACGGCGCTTCTCCTACGGTGCGGTGGCGAAGACGTTTTGGAACGCGGCGAAGTCGGTCAGGTCGATGCGATTTTTCCGGTCGAAGTCGAACGGGTGACACTCGTCGGGCACGTCGCCGTCGGGCGGGGCGCCGAAGCAGGCCTGCAGCGCACCGAAGTCCGCGAAGTCCACGTCGGCGTCAATGTCCGAATCCCCCATCCGACGTCCGAACAAAACGTTCACCCGGCCAACTTCACCCGAAAACAGTGGTGGCACGGCGGCGATGAGTTCGCCGATCCCGTCCGCGTTTAGGTCGCCGCCAAAGGTCTTATGCCCTATGCTCGCCTTGAAGCCATGGTTCCCATCCAGATCGTCAACCACAAGAAC
>JAJDDU010000420.1 GCA_029260155.1 Phycisphaerae bacterium
CACATCGACACCAGACCGCCGAAGCGATGCTTTCGTATCCCGCAGGAACGAATTGACCATATCCCGATTCTGCCATGGGCGATGGGCGGTCTGCGCCCCCCACGGCTTACCCTCGCGACACAGTCGCCAGTGATCGCGAACGCGCTCGAAACGCTCCTGCGTCAAAGTGACGAACCCGCCGGCCTTAAACGCCTGGCCGCACGCTTCGATCAGTGCCGCGATCGCCGCCTCTGGGATCGGGACCGTCCGCCGTTTCGCTTCGGAGGATTGTCCGTCGGACTTAACCGTGAACGGCGGCACATCGTTGGTCCCCTCGCGGTTCTCGATATGTACCCGGCGCCGCTCCAAGTCGATCTTGTCGACGGTCAGATTGTAGACCTCACCGGCCCGGAGCCCGCATCCGTACATCAGCCACAAGCCGGCCTTCTTCTGCACCGCCGCGACTTCGATGAGCAAGGTCACGAATTCGTCGGGTTTGATATGCTGCCACGGTCGCGACCTCCCTTTGACGCGCAACGGCGAGCCCGATCGTCGCCGCGGCGCCGCAAACGGGCTCGATACGATGTATCCCCACTCGACCGCCGCGTTGAAAATCGCGCGGCAGTGCATGAGGTGACGGGACCGCGTCCAACTCGCGAGGGGTTTGCCATTGCCACTGAGTCGCTTGCGCGTGGCCATGAACTTCTCGGCATGCCGCCGGTCGATATCGCGAATCGACACGATGCTCCCGAAGTGCTCCCGAAGCTGGGCAACGGTGTTCTGGTAGCCGAGTTGCGAACTATGACTCAGCGGCGCAACCCGCGTCTCAGTGAACTGGTCTACCAACTCCATGAACGTGACATCACGAGGCTTGTCTCGTGTGCCACCGTTGTCGAATTCGGCTTGCTTCTCTGACTGGAAGGTCCGGGCCTCTGCCTTGTACCGAAACGACTTCGTGTACTTCGGCTGCTTGCCCGTCTCCAGGTCCGGCTCGCCGAACCAATACACCGCCCACGCGCATTGACGCCTAGGGTCATGCGTGAGCCCTACAGTTGTTTTCATGATGAACACTCCGGCAAAAAGGGCGACGTGGCAGACGTGTTAACACCGATGCTCTCGAAAGGGCATGTGTGCCGGCGCTCGCGCGATCCGGCCGTCTGCCACGGCGCTCGTCTCGTTCGTATGCAGGTTTCAAAGAACATCAGCGTTAACGCCCCGAGTATGCCGAAACCCGCCAATCGAATCAAGCCCCTCGCGATCATCGTGACGCCCGTTCCCGTTTTCCACGCAACGACGTGGTCTTGCGACCGATGAAATCGAGCACGTCAACACCCCGGAATCGGCGTTCCTGGCCAATCTGGATGGCTTCCAAGTCGTGCGCATGCACGTACCGTTCGACCGTTGTCACCTTGCACCGGAGGAGGTCGGCAACCTCCTGCGTCGTCATTACGACGGGTACGGGCTGGATTGGCCAACTGGTCTTGTCCATGCCGTTACTTCAGCTTCGCTCCAGCGGAATAGTTCGATCAGTTCTGCGCGGTTGGCTCACGCCCGCCGCCGCCTCATACGTTCCCGCAATCACCCGTGCGGCCTGAAACAAGTACTTCTCCACGAACCGACCACACTCTGAGTGCGAGCCGCCCAACCAGATGGGCAGCCCATACTGCGCCGTCCACGCGGAAAGCGAGCCGAGCACGTGCGATGGTGTCAGCTTGCCCCGCCAGTCGCCCGATGCGATCTCGAACGCGCTCGCCTCGATCACGAGCAGGCGATACGGGTAGGCTCGCAGCCGCTGGAGTTCTCGTTTGAAGCGGTCCCGGTCCCGGCCAACGCAGCCGAGTAGGTCCTGCAGGCTTTTCCGCTCGATTGCGATCAGGTGGGTCAGCCCTTCGATGGAGTAGTCCCCCGTGTCGAGCGTGCCCAGCTTCGCCGCCATGTTCGCGAATGTGAACGGAGTCTGCTCGCGCGTGTCGATCATGATGGTCGGGGTCACAGTCGCGTTGGACGTATTCTCGCCCCCACGGTGTGACGTTCGCTGTCCGGCTGGTATGCTTGCCATCATCGCGCCATCCGTGTTGCGTTACCGGTTAACGACTGAGAACCATTGGGGACAGTTGTTAACCGATAAGCACCGCCGCCAAACCGTTCAATCAAGCCACGTTCGCAGAGACGCCGCAGGGTGCGACACAGGGACGCACGCTGTGAATCGGAATACGGTTCGCTCTTCTCAGACCACGACCGCCGACCATGCCGACGCGGAAACTCAGAACCGAATACGGACTTGTGCAGCATTTCGCTGCACATCCATCCACGCTCGCATTCGGCCAGCGCTTTCAGAATCCGCTGCTGGTTCTCACTTGTCCGCACACGCATTCTCGCCGCCGCTGTTGGACGCAAGTCGCTCGGCTACTCCCTTCCCTGCTGCATTCGGCATGATCGTTCATTGGGCAGCCTCTACATGCCTTGCGCGGTACTGCATCGTCGGTCGGTGGTACTGCACAATCGCGTTGCCGGTCTGCCCTTGGCGCTGCTTATCGAGAATCAGCGTCGTGTCGCACGCATCGCCCGATGGTTCCCGTTCCCGATGAATGAGAATCACGTTGTCGGCGTCTTGTTCGATGATTCCGCTGTCGCGTAAGTCCGCCATTCGTGGGCGCTGATCGCCTTGACGGTTCTCTGGCCCCCGATTCAACTGGGCAAGCAGCACAACGGCGGTGTCCGTGTCGAGTGCAAGCGACTTGAACAACCCAGTCATCGCACCGATTCGCAGGTCATGGCGATCATAGTCACCGGGCATCGTGCAGAGCCCGAGATAGTCGATGATGATCAGTCGCACGCCATGACGACGCACGCAGCGACGGGCGTACGCTGCGATTGCACGCGCATCCCGAACGCCATCCAGGACGAACACCGGGAACCCTTGATCCGCCTCGACCGCTGCCTTGTTGCGTGTGGGGTTGAATTCGTCCACGCCCATGTCGCCAGCGCGAACACGCTGCACAGCGAGCCCGGAACGCATAGTCAGCAATCGCATCCCGACTTGCCCGGTCGCCATTTCTACCGACACAATCAGCGACGCACACCCATTGACCGCCCGTGAGGCGTGGACGCACAGCCCCAGCCCAAGACTCGTTTTTCCACAGGACGGGCGCGCGCCGACGACGGTGAGTGTGCCGCCGTCCAATCCGCCACCGAGAAGATACCCAAGCTCGCCCAGCCGGACGGGAACCTTGACCCCCGATGACTGATCCGCCGGATTCTCAATCGCCCGCAGCAAGTCGCCCTCGCGTAGCGCTTCCCGATCCGTCGCAGACGCTTCGTCGATGCCCTCAAGCGCCCGCGTCAGCCTCACGATGATCTCGCCCGGATCGGCACCGAGATCGCATGCGTCTCCCACAGTACGGTGGCACCGCTGAACCACCTCGCGTAGCTGCCACGCCCGCCGAATCGCCCTTGCGTAGAGGGCCGCCAAGCCGGGCTGAGCACGGAGCTGATGGACAAACAGGACCGGTGAAGTCCAGTCGACCAGGCTGGACGTCATCGCGATTCCGCGGGGGGGACGGGGGCGGCCGAATCACCCCGCCCGCGTAGCGAAGACGGACGGAAACGAGACATGCACGCGACGCCCGTAGCAGCTGCGGAAGGGCTGCCTGAGGCCTGGGCGTGGCCCCAGGCCGGAGGGTGGCTGAAGACGCGAGTGGATTGTGCCGAGCGTCTTGCCCCCCCCGGACCGGTCTTGCGTCGTCGTGTGGAAGAAAAAGTCGCCTCCCGCCCCTCGAGGCCGTCCTCAAGCATGACGTAGATGCCGCACGAGTGTAACGTGGGGCGGTGAGGCGGACTCCGCTGCTCCACTCGGTCAGCCCCGAACCAGCCGTTGATGCCGTCCGCGTAAGATCCGGAGGTGAGTAGATGAGGGAGACAACAGGACGCCGCCACTTGTCAGGTCCGGCGCTTGGGATCGGGACGATCGGCGTTTTGGCTGTGATCGCCTTGATCATGCCACTGCGTCTACTCGTGCCGTCGGGAGCCAACGACGTCACGACGATCGACTTTGATGACGGGGTGATCACAGAAGGCGTAAACGAACCGCGCGAGCAGGATCCCAGGCCGGCGCTGCGCGTTGCGGTGGGAGCCATGAACTCGCCGAGGGCGACGCGCGGACAATACGCCGATCTTCTGCGCGTCGTTGCTGACTCCGTGGACCGACGGGCCTTGTTGGCCCAGCGCAAGACGTACGCCGAGATCAACGACATGCTCGAGCAGAAACAAGTCGACCTTGCGTTCGTTTGTACGGCACCCTACGTACTGGGCAAGAAGAAGTTCGGGATGGAGATTCTCGCCGTACCCGTGACGCAGGATCAGAAAGTGTACTACTCGTACATCCTCGCACACATTGAGAGTTCCGCGCGCTCATTAGATGATCTGAGAGGTAAGGTTTTCGCATTCACCGACCCTCAGTCAAATACGGGATGCCTGGTGCCGAAGTACATGCTGCTGCTACGGGGCGAGACCCCCAA
>JAJDDU010000043.1 GCA_029260155.1 Phycisphaerae bacterium
CGCCACGGGCGTCAACGGGAACCAGGCCGACAACTTCGCCAGCGAATCCGGCGCGGCGTACGTCTTCGTCCGCGACGGCGTCTGGAGCCAGCAGGCCTACCTCAAGGCGTCCAACACCGGTGCTGGTGACGAGTTTGGCACCTCGGTGGCCGTGTCCGGCGACACGGTGGTGGTCGGGGCATGGCAAGAGGACAGCAACGCCACGGGCGTCAACGGGAACCAGGCCGACAACAGCGCCGGGGTTTCCGGCGCAGCGTACGTCTTCGTCCGCGACGGCGGTGGCGTCTGGAGTCAGCAAGCCTACCTCAAGGCGTCCAACACCGATGCAAGTGACCTGTTTGGCCGCTCGGTGGCCGCGTCCGGCGACACGGCGGTGGTCGGGACGGGGGCCGAGGACAGCAACGCCACGGGCGTCAACGGGAACCAGGCCGACAACTTCGCCAGCGAATCCGGCGCGGCGTACGTCTTCGTCCGCGACGGCGTCTGGAGCCAGCAGGCCTACCTCAAGGCGTCCAACACCGACGCAGATGACCGGTTTGGCATCTCGGTGGCCGTGTCCGGCGACACGGTGGTGGTCGGGGCGCGCTTCGAGGACAGCAACGCCACGGGCGTCAACGGAAACCAGGCCGATAACAGCGCCAGCCGCTCCGGCGCGGCGTACGTCTTTGATGTTTCTCCGGGGGCGGTAGCGGGCGATTGCGACACGGACGGGGATGCGGATCTGTTCGACTACGGTTTCTTCCAGGGGACCTGCTTCACGGGTCCGCAAGAGGCGCCGGACTTCCCCGGCATGGATCCGGAGTGCGCGTGCGCCGACTTGGACGGCGACGGAGACGTCGACCTGCACGACGCGAGGCTCTTCCAGTTGGCATTCACCGACTAGGGAATCGAAACGGGGACGCGGATAGTGTTGCGGGAGGCGATTCTAGGGAGTACCCGTGACAGCCCCGAGGTACGCGGCGTAGTCGGTCAGGTCGACGTCGGTGTCGGCGTCGAAGTCGTGGTGCGCGCACAGGTCCGAGAGGCTGGCGCCGTCAGGGCCCGTGAAGCACGCTTGCAAGTCGCCGAAGTCGGCCATGTCGACGTCGCCGTCGTCGTCACTGTCGCCGCAGCCGTGTACGTCCAAAAACGCGGGATCACTGAGCACCGTGTCGCAACTGTTCCCGCCCTCGACCGTGTAAGTGCCGCGGTCGGCCGGTGTCACCGACGAGATCACCAAGAAGGAGCTGGTAGCACCGGGAATCGGCACGCCGTCTCGAAACCACTGGAACGTGTCGGCTCCCGAAGCCGAGACGAACGCAAACCACGATTCGCCGATGCAGCGTTCCGCGTCCAGCGGATGCCCGGTAAACGTGATGGCCGGTGGAATCGTGAGCGTCACCGTATCGCTGCGTTCGGTCGTTCGAATCACATCGCACGCGCTCGTGACATCCACCGCGTACGAACCGGCGTCGCCGGCCTGTATCGGGTCAATCACCAGTGTCGCACCTGTGGCACCGGGGACAATGGCGTCATCGTGAAACCACTGGAAAGAGAGATTGTCTCCCGTGGCCGAGACCTCCAGCGTGGCGACTTCACCCAGGCAGCCATCCAGATCGAAAGGTTGAGTGACAACAACTGGCACTGTGCAGTAATCAATCGAGACGGTCGCGGTGTCACTGGTGAGCGCGCCGTCGGTGGCGCGAAACGTGAGCGTGTCCGACCCGGCCGCATCGATGTCCGGCGTGAACAGAAACGCGCCCGCGCCCTGCTCGATGGTCCCCTGTGCGGGCTGAGTGAGATTGACGATCTGCATGCCGTCGCCCTCGATGTCGGTGGCCGGCAGATCGAGCAGCACCGGCACGCCGGGGACAGCCACCGCACTGTAACTGTGCGAGACGGGCGCCGTATTGCCATCCGGGCCGGTCGGAACCGGCTGATCGAAGGTGATGTCGAGCACCAAAGGAGCGCTGATCGCGCGCGTGCCATCGTTGAAGTCCGCGATGGCCACGAGTTGGACCGTCCCTGCGCCGAGGCGGTTTGCTGCGATGGGGAACCCATCGGTGCTGTCTTGAGTGGCTGCGATGACGCGGCCATTGTGCGTCAAGCGAATCTCCGTGACCGTCCCGCCGCCGGCGGACACGTCGACGCTGAACACGGTGCTAAGATCGCCCGCAGCCGGAACGACCGAGGCCGTGACGCTTCGATCGTGGTTGTTGACCTCCAACGACCCAAGCCACTGCCCTTGGGTGGCGACAGGAGAATCTTCGAACGCAATGACACGCACGTCGTGCGGACCGTCCGGGAGAAGTTCCGTGTTGACCACGAACGATGCGCCCGGATCGACACTCAAGAACAGTACGCCGTCGATGTGCAGGTCGAAGCGACTCATGCTGCCCGCGGGAAGGTCGGTCGTGGCCGTCGGCGTCAGAGTGACAGTCCCCGACACTTCGCCGACCGACGCGTCGGATACCGCGACGACCGGGATAAACGCGAATGGCTTGGTCAGCGGATCGCCATACATGAGCGCCTGATAGGGCACGAACGCGAGGCTGCGGAGCACGGATTCACCCAGCGACAAACCCTTCGCGTAGAAGATGTGGACGTTCGGATTCGGAAACTTCCCCGGATAGTTGCAGGGTTCCTCGATCGTCCCGCAACTGCCGCTGGCGCCCTTGGTGATCCACTCGGACATCTTCGTTTGCGAAGGGTTGCCGAAATCGCCCGCCCAACTCGTCAGGTGATCGCAGAACGCGCCGGGCAGAATGGTCATGTCCGCGCCGACGATGTCCGGAGAAGCGACCCCGGTCATAATGCCGAGGGCGTCGTGGTGCCCGAGGGGCAGAACAATGTTCTGAACACCGTCGCCGAGATGTTGAGCATTCGCGCCGATCGCTTGCAGCTCTGCGACGGCAGCTGGGTACAGCCCGTCGCGCGGTCCGCTGCGCGCGACGTCCGTTGTCTCGACGTAGTAGAAAGCCCCGCCCGGGCGGGTTCCGTCGGCCGCAGCGCTGCGGTCGATCATGGCGATGATCTCTTCAAGCGTGTTGCCGCGCTCACCCGTGTAGCCAAGCATGCAGCCGATGAAGTAGTTGCGGGCGGACGCCGTCTGATTCGGCAGACCGAATCGCCAGCTTGTGTTGCTGTCAAAGGCGATGGCCGAGTTGCCGGAAGTGAAGTACTCGTTACGACGTTGCGACTCGTCACCGGCGAGTATGTCGTCGACGATGTGGGCCATGGTGTAGGTCGAGGCGATCGCAAAGTTTCCCACGGTAAAGCACGGGTCGTTGATCAGGCCCGGAGCGCTGATCCGATACGACGAACCGGGCGGGATAATGACATAGTCAATATGGTCGCCAATGGCGCGCGTGGTCAGCGTGCCGACAAGTGCGTCAACGTGGAAGTCGGTGAAATCAAGATAGTCGATCGCCTCCGGGTCCATGTAGAACACGTTGCGGTCGGGGATCCCGCGCGCGGTCTTGTAGTAGTTACCGATGTAAAGCGATTCCGCGTTGCTTGGGTCGATAATGATCAGGGCGTTTTCAGGACCACCGCCAGCCAGCGCGACATTGGCCGGCTGCACCGCTATCAGCAAGGCCACCGCCGATAGGAGAATCCGATTGAGTGTCCCCATCACGTACCCCGCCATCAATCCACCCCTACAAACCCATCGGCGAGCGTCGCCGCCATCGCGCAGGATTATAGCAGGCCAACACGCATTGTCTCTGCAGTTGCCACAGTGCTGTTTATCCGGCTTGTACTGCCTGCGACGTTCGCTGCGTCTCCCCAGTTGTGTATACTTGGAGTATGGAATGGCAAGGCATCGTAACCATTGGCGCGATCGTGTCGGCGGCGGGTTTTCTCGGATGGCGTGGCTACCGCCGACTCGCGCGAAAGCGGACGAACGGGTGTTCGGGTTGCAGCGACGGGGGCGCTACGGGGGTCCGTCGAGGCCAACGAAAACAGTTCGTCTCCCTCGGCGACCTCAAGAGCCGCACACCACGCAAACCTCGCCGCTGACACAGAGCCGGCAAAGCGTCAACCGCAACCCAGTACCACGAATCGCCAACTGTGCTGGGATGCGCCCCTGGCGGTCAACGCCCCTTAGGTTTTCCTTGCAGCAGGTGGGGCGTTTGGTAGAATGGTTGAGTAGCCCTTCGAGCGAGTTCAGCCGCGCGAATCACATGCGCGTTGCGGAATAGTCAATGTCTGTCCCGTCGGAAGGAGACAATCATATCGCAGTATTCGAACCCGTCCGCCCGAATCGTTCTGAGCGTTCTGCTGGTCGCCGTGTTGTCAATCCCATGCGCATCCGTCGGCCAGCCCGTGGTCGACTTGGATGTCAAGGTCAACGATAGCAAAGGGCGCGACGGCAACGATACGTCGCCTGCTTGCTGTTGGGATCCCGACCCGACCGCGCCGCCGTGTGCAGGTGCGGAGTGGGATGACTGCTGTTTCAATCGGGAACCGGAGTGCGTCGGCGGAACGAACCCCGGCGTTACATGCGTCGATGACGGAGATTGTCTCGGAGGAGGCGAAGAAGCAGCGTGAAATGTGGATCGCCGCTGCCACGTGGGATTCGGATATCCTAATGGCAGCCTGGATCGACAATTCCAAGGCCTACCCGGACTTCCCTACGTCCAGTCCGGAAGTGCTGGGATTTTCCATCTCGGATGACGGGGGAATGAGTTGGAAACGGCTGAAACGCACGTTGGACAAATGCAATCCGGGTTGCGATCCGGATGTCGATTGCTTCGAGGAAGGCAGCAGCCTGACGCTCGACGATATCTGCTACGAGTGGGTCACATTGACACAGGGTGATCCGGCGGTCGCCGCTACCGGGGATCCCAACGACGCCGGCAAGCGGAGGTACTTTTACTTCGTGGGCCTTGACGGAGGAACCGCCGACTTCTTCGCTCGGCTGAAGTGGACTGACCCCTTGGTCGGGTGGGAGACGGCGCCATTGCCCGGCGGCGGTGGGCATACTTGCAAGGTCGCCGCCGATCCCTTGGGCGAAGATGTCTACGTGGTTTGGCAGGGAGTCAGTCTCACCGCATCGCGGACGGCGGGCGACGACTTCATCACCTACGATCCGCAATTCCCTCCGCCCATGGAGGGGCGACAAATAGGCTACAAGCCCTCCGTCGGGAGCGTCTTCCCGCCGGTCTTCGCAGTCGGGGCGGTTGGACCGGCCGGCGGTTTCAATGTCGTCTGGTGGCTGGTCCACGTGGGTGGTGAGAATCCTTCCACTGAGATCCGCTACCGGCGTGGAACGTGGAATGGGAACACTCTGAACTTCGTCCCGCCACTGCCCGACGAAAGTGCGGAGAACTGCATTGAGGACGTTGATTGCGCCGAATCGATCGTTCACGGACATGAGGGACACACGGTGGGATACGGCGCTCCGCTCTTGGGGTCGCTTTCAGATAGAACTACGAGGATGAAGGGCGTCTCTTGGCCGTCGATCGCGATCGACGGTAACAGTCTGACGACGCCTGTGCCCGCGGAGGTACAATCTACGTTGCGTACGCCGCGCAGGAGCTTCCGGGCGGGTCGTCGAGCAACCCGTCTGTCTGCGACACGGCACGTACTGTCGATTTGAACGTATATGTAGTGCGAGGCCGACTGGTAAACGGAACGACCGTGGAGTGGTCCACGCCGGTGAGTATTCTCGAAAACATACCAGACCCCGACCCGGTAGAGTGCAGCGACCCATTCGGAGTATCTCCCTGCGGCCAACACTTGCCGTTACAGTACCTGCCGGCGGTCGCGGTTGACGGGCAGGGGCGCGTCGGCGTCATGTATTACGACACGACAATCGACACGGACCCTTGTGACCGGAACGTCGTCTTTCGCATCCAGTTTACTTACTCGCTCGATGGCGGCGTCAGTTGGGAACCGCCGGTGACCGTAAGCCAATTCGATTCGGAGTCATCTCCGGAGGACGAAGTGCATCCCGTCTCGTTCGTCAACCTCGGTGAGTACTTCGCCATGACGAGTACGAGCGAAGCGGGCGACGGGCTGTTTCATCCCATCTGGGCAGACCTGCGAGGATGGGAGGGAGAGGCACTCACGGAACAGCAGATCACGGCAGGTGATGCCTACACCGCGTTGATAACACTGACGGCAGCGAACGACCCGGTCGTCAGCATGGGCGACCAGGACAGCGATGGGGACGTGGACGCTGATGACTACGGACGTCTGTTGGCCTGCATCGCTCAGACCGAGACCGACTGCGAGGATTTCGACTTCAACCGCGACGGGCAGGTCAACGATGCCGACAAGCCGCTCTTCTGTGACTGCAACGTCTCGATGCCCGCTCCGTTCTGTGACACGTGCTCCAAAACCACCGACTGCGCTGACACCGATCTCAACGGCCGTCGCGACGACACGTGCTTCTGGTGGGAGTGCGCCGGAGGCAAGTGCCTGGGAACCGCGACAGTGTTCCCATCCGACATGGGCGCACCGTTGGGCGCGTGCGAGCCGGACACCTTCTGCAACTTGGCCGACGCGCTGCTCGCCTTGGACTGCTTTACGGGCGCTAGCGCGTGCGACAGAATCAACATCGATGCGGGCGGACCCCTTGGCGCCTGCGCGCCGGACGGGTTCTGCAACCTGGCGGACGCGTTGCACGCCTTGACGTGCCTTGAAAACACGAGCACCTGTACCTGCGGAGAATCCGCCATGGGCTCGGGCCCACCGGAAGTGGTCGGGACAACTTCGCTACGCGCCGTCCGGGCGCCGCTCGTCGCCGCAAGCGATACGATTACCGTCCGCGTGTTCACTGAAACCGCTCTGGACAATTTGCAGAGTTACCAGTTGGAGCTGCGCGTCAGCGGGGGAACCAGCGGGCAGTTCGAGTTGCTCGACATCTTCATCGAGCCACGCAGCGACTACGTCTTCGCAGGGGTAGAGGACAACTTCACCGCGTTCAACGTAGACACGGGCCAGATGCTCAGCGGTGGCTTGGACATCGGCGCCGGCGTGCGGACGCGGCCGCATGCGTATCTCGCCACCTACACGTACCGGGCATCCGCCACCGCGACGGGCGAATTTGTCGTGGACATTCCGCACGATCTGTCGATCGGCGACCAGACCTTCCTGGTCGCGTCATTCAACAAGACGATTGAGGTAACCGACAGCACACCAGCCGTCGTCGCCACGGCGCCGTGAGGTATTCTTTGGTAGGGCGGGTTTCATCCGCCGCAACTGGAGGTGTCAGGTCATGTCACTCATGAAAAACAAAGTCAGCGTCGTCGGCGTGATGCTGGCGTGTGCGTGCGCCGCGCGTCCCGCCGCCGCGCAGTTTCCGGTGTTCACAGACTTCGACAGTGGTAACGCGCCCGGCGGGGTCACAATCGTCGGAACCCGAACCTTGGAATTCGGCTGGTCGGTCGCGGGCATCGGCGACGTCAACGCCGACGGCATCGACGACGTGGCAAGCGGGGGGCCGGGCGTTACCTACCCGTCCGCTGATTGCGGCGGGGTTCCCTGGGAATGTCCCGACTGCGATGCCACTCCGGGCGCGGTTCACGTCCTGTTCGGGCATCCAGGTATCGGCGGGAACGGTTCCTGGAGCCTCGACGCGCCGGAGACCCACGTGCTCCGGATTGAAGGGCTCTTGTCCAACGATCAGACGGAGATGGTCGCACCCGCCGGGGACTTCAACAACGATGGAGTCGATGACTTTCTGGTCGGAGCACGCGGTGCCAGTCCCGGCGGCATCTTCTTGGCGGGAGCGGCCTACTTGATCTACGGCAGTTCCACCCTGAGTAACGCCGACTCCTTCGATCTCAACACGCTCGACGGCTCGAACGGGTTCGTAATCGCAGGCGGATCGACGTGGGCACTCATCGGGCGCGGGTTGGCTTCCATCGGGGACTTCAACAGAGACGGCGTGGACGACATCGCCGTGTCCGCGATCGGCGGGGATCCGCCCGGCAGGCCCAGTGCGGGGCAAGTCTACATCCTGTTCGGCGGAAGGGGAGTCGGTGAATCCGGGCTAATTGTGTTGCCGGATTCCCTGGGTCCCAAGCAGGGAATCATCCTGAACGGCATTTCCGCCGGGGACTTGGCGGGAACTACAATCGCGTCCGCCGGGGACTTTAACGGAGACGGTGTCAGTGATCTCGTGGTTTCGGCGGCATACCCGGAACCGCAACCGCTGGCGCAAGGACAGGTGTATGTCGTCTATGGGGGTTCGGATGCGGGGCGACACGGCGTGATTGAGTTGGCAGACCTCGACGGGACCAGCGGTTTCACTCTTAACGGTCCGGCATCCCCGCCCGGATCGTCGGGGGCTATCAAGATTGGCGCTCCGTCCGGCGTCGGTGACATCAACGCCGACGGCTATGGCGACATTGGAGTGGTGGTGAACACCCTTGGTGACTGGGTCGGTATCGTCTTCGGCGGACCGAACGTCGCCGCTGACGGCGTGTTCTGGCTCGCGAACCTCAACGGCAAGAACGGGTTTCGCGTCATCCGGGGGGATGGGAATGCGTCGTCCGTACGCGCGACCCCAGCCGGTGACGTCAACAATGACGGATTCGACGACTTGTTGGCGAGGGTCTTTGCCGTAAATGTAGTTTTCGGCGGCCCCGGCGTGGGGGCGTCGGGGGTTGTCGATGTGAGACTGCTGGATGGAAGAGATGGGTTCACGTTCACGACGGGCTTCAGCAGCCGGTGGCCATCCGCCGGCGGTGACGTCAACGCCGACGGAATTGACGATGTTCTGGGCGCCGCACTGCACTACGAGGACTTCTGTGACGTCGGGCACGTGCAGATTCTCTTCGGCAGGCGGATGGGGGACGGGGATTTGGACGCGGATGTCGATCTGGCGGACTTCGCGCGCCTCCAAGCGTGCTTCGGCCAAACCGAGGGCGGTGACGTGCCGGACGCGTGTCACCCATTCGACATCGACAAGGACAACGACGTCGACCTCACCGACTTCGCCGCGTTCCAAGAACTCTTTGCGACCCCGCCGTAGGATGGCAAGCCGTGGACTTCACTCCTGATGTGCAGTCGCAAGGATATCGGGGGAAAGCTCGGCGAGGCTGTCGACCACGCGATGGGCGTGGGCCAGTCGCTCGCGCGGGTGCTCGGTGGTAACGCCAACGGCGAACATCCCAGCCGCCAGTGCAGCCTCGATTCCGGCTGGAGCATCTTCGATGACCACGCAGTTCTTCGGCAGCACCTTCAGACGTTCCGCGGCGAGAAGAAAGACCTGTGGATCGGGTTTTCCCTTGGTGACGTCATGCCCGCTAACGACCGCGCGAACAATGTCCTCGACGCCCATCGCCCGCAGGGTTATGGCGATGTTTTCGGGATGCGCCGACGAACCAATGGCGCACGCCAGTCCGCTGTCGTGACAGGATCGTACCAGTTCGGCAGCGCCGGGCAGAACCGGCACGTGGTCCTTGATGTTCTCTCGATAGTAGCGTTCCTTCGTTTCGCCGAGTTCGTTGATTCGCTGTTGGCCAAGATCCTCGCCGAAGAGCAAGGGTATGATGTCGCGGTTCTGACGTCCGAACGTGCTGCGGAATTGCTCGCGCGTGACTTCACAACTCAGTTCGCGCGCCAGGCGGCGCCAGCTTTCGAAATGCGCATCCGACGAGTCGATGAGCACGCCGTCCAAATCGTATATCACGGCTGACGTTTGTCGACTGTCGTGCAGTGGCTAAGTCCACCTTTCCCGTCGTTTTCCGGTTGGTGGTCGTGCGGATAGCG
>JAJDDU010000421.1 GCA_029260155.1 Phycisphaerae bacterium
AGGTCTTGTTCTCGGCCGAGGAAGCCTACTGGCGATTGGTGCAGGCGCGGCGCGAGGTTGTCATCCGTGCAAGGGTCCTGGCGGAGCTGGAGAAAACCTACGACTACCTCGTACACCGCAGCGATTTCGACATCTACCACATTCAGTTGGCCCAGACCAAAGCGAGCGTGGAAACGTCGCGGGGCGATTTCATCCGCGTGTTGAACTCGGTGCGCGACGCCGAGGATGCGCTGCTGGCAATCATGAACGATCCGGAATTGAACCTGGCCGACGATATCGAGGTGATTCCGGTCGATTTTCCGATGGCAGAGCCGGTAGCCTTGGATCGGGTGGCTTCAGCGCGAGCCGCGCTTGAGGAGCGCAGTGAGATCGCCGAGGCACGGTTGGCGATCGAGACGGCCGGCTTGCGCGTGGGGCAAGCCAAGAATCAAGCCCTTCCGCGGCTGGACTTCGGTTTTCAGTATACAACGAGCGGGCTTGGAGTAGACGGAGACGATGCCTTCGACGAGATGGCGGGGTCTGATTTTCTGGATTACGCGATGAGCCTAAACCTGGAGATTCCGGTCGGGAATAGGGCACGAAAGGCTGCTTTGTGGCGAGCGCGTTTGTTGCACGGGCAGGCGATCGCGGCATTCAAGAATCAGATCGAACAGGTCGTTCTGGAGGTGAACACCGCCGCTCGGGCCATCCAAACCGGGTTCGACAGCATCGAACCGAGTCTTGAATCCGCAGAAGCGAACGAAAACCAGGTCGCCTCGACCGTCGCCCGTCAGGAACGCAAGGACTTCTCCGCGCTGAACCAGGAGCTCAACGCACGTACTTCGCTGGCCAACAGCCGCAGCACCCTGCTGAACGACCTCGTGACCTACAACATCGCGATCATCGCGCTGGAACGGGCGAAAGGGACACTACTGGAATTCAACAACGTCCACCTCGTCGAGGCGGACGAGTAGCTGCCAAAAGAAACTCACAGGCTCGATTCCATCGAACGCAGGGGTCAAGCCGTGCCCGTAATTGACAGCCGGTGGTGGGCGGGCTAGCTTTCGTGTGACATGAACCAGGGTCTGATGTCGCTCGTTGACTTCATTTTCTCGGGGGAAGCACTATGCGTAAATGCCGCTTGATCAGGAACGCAGCCGTCTTGTGCTGCACCTTGGCGTCTGTCGCTTTGGCTCAGACCGCGACGCCGCAGGACGTGTGGGTCGGAGAGGTCACCGCCAACGATGTGTACGTTCGCAGTGGGCCAAGCGCCAACTACTACCCCGTGACGAAGCTCGCCGCCGGCGCGCGGGTGCGGGTGCATGGCAATACGGACGGCTGGCTCGTAATCGAGTCTCCCGTTGGTTGCTTCAGCCTGATCCACAAAGATTTCGTGGACGCACCCGCCGAAGGGACAGGCCCCGGCGTCGTCAACGGAACTGCCGTCCTCGTGCGCGCAGGCTCTACGCTGTCAGCCGACTTGTACGCCAAGCAACTCAAGCTGAACAAAGGCGCCACGGTCGAAGTGCTCGGACCCCACAATGAAGATTACTTGCGGATCGCCCCCCCGCCGGAGGCTCGCTCGTACGTATCCGCACCGTTTGTCGAGCGGCTGAGCGCGTCGCGGCTGGCGGCGAAACCCGTCGCAGCGACCGAGGCGGACGCACCGGCTGTTGTTCCTGATGCTGGACCGGCAGGCGTCGAGCCGGCCGCAGAGCCGCCGGCCGACACGCCGGAAATCGAGCCCGGCGCGTATCGTGAAGAGCTTGCTCGAATCGACGTCGCGCTGGAGGCCGAGGAGGGCAAGCCGTTTCTTCATCGCGAGTACAGCGCGTTGATCGCGCGATATCGCAGGCTTGCCGATCAGGAGGACGATGCGTACACCGCGTCCTATGCCGCCGAACGCATCGCACAGCTCGAAGACGCCGCCGACTCTTTGGCCATGGTCAAGGGGATCCGCATGCTCGGTGATGAACTTGCCACCGAGCGAAAGAACTCAATGCAGCTTCGCGAGCGGATGCGTCCCCCGCTGCCGGTCATCGGCGGTGGGTTTGACGTCGTCGGCGAGATTCGCGAGAGCATGATTTACGGCCCGAATACGGTGCCGAGGCGCCTCCGCCTAGTGGGCGACGATCGTGTGCGGACCATCGGCTACGTCGAGATTCCGGAGGACTCGTCCTTGAATGTGGCGAGCTTTCTTGGGCGGCGGGTTGGCGTTCGTGCGCGCGGCACGCGGTTGCAGACCGAAGGTGTTGACCCGCTGATGATCTACACCGCGGCCGAGGTCGTGGTGCTGGATTCCGGTGGCAATGAACGTGATGGCGGCGAAAACAGTAAGCCGCGTAAGTAATCCGGTACCGTACTTTGGAGATCTTTGTATGCGACGAAGCTACGTACGTCTGATGAAGCTCGGTGGTGTGGCTGTAGCGGGCACTCTTCTGGGCGGCGGCTGCATTGTCACTGACCTGCTTAGGCCCCTACTGAGCGTAGTTGGGAACCTGGGCAGTTTCATATTCTAACTCCGACTCACCGGCGCTGCCGGCGATTCGGTCCCGGACCGGATACGCCGGCCCGCCGTACTTTGCCTCATGATACCACCGGTCGAACAAGCGGCTGTTGTCGGTGCCGGTGCCATGGGAACGGTGTGTGCGTTGCTCCTGGCCAGTCGGGGAGCGCGCGTAAAACTGTACGCGAGGTCAGCCGATCGGGCGGCTGAGCTCGCGACCGATCAGGAAAACAAGCGGTACCTTCCCGGTCATCCTCTCACCTCGGGCATCACGATTACGCAAGACATCGCGAAAGCGCTCGACGGGGCGCAGTTGGTCGTTTCAGCCGTTCCCTGCCAGCACATTCGCGCGGTTTGGGACGAGTTGGCACTACAGTGTGCCGTCCTCGCTCCCGTCGTGAGCGTAGCCAAGGGCATCGAAGTGGGGACGTTGCTTCGACCCACGCAGATCCTGGACGAAGTCCTGGGCGACGCAACGGTGGCTGCGATTTCAGGGCCTTGCCTAGCGCCGGAGGCTGCGGCCGGGCTGCCCGCCGCGGTCGTTGTCGCCAGCGACGACACCCGCGCCGCCAACCTGATTCAGGACGCCTTTTCAACATCATCATTTCGAGTTTACACCAACCCTGACCTGATCGGCGTGGAGCTGGGCGGCGCCTCGAAGAATGTGATCGCCATCGCCGCCGGTGCGTGCGACGGCCTCGAACTCGGCAACAATGCCAAGGCGAGTTTACTGACGCGCGGCCTGGTGGAAATCACCAGACTGGGTCTCGCGTTAGGTGCACACGCGGACACTTTCCGTGGCCTCGCCGGTATTGGTGATCTGATCGCCACCTGCAACTCCACCGTCAGCCGCAACCACACAGCAGGCGAGCGCATCGGGCGAGGCATGCCACTCAAGATGGTCATCGAGCAATCGCACGGTGTGATCGAGGGCATCGACTCGACCCGCAGCATCCTGCAATTGGCAGAGCTGTATCATGTCGAGATGCCGATCACCCACGCAATCCACAGCGTGCTCTTCGAGCATCAGTCGCCCAAGTCGGCCATCGACGGACTCATGACCCGACGGCTCAAGGAAGAGTAAGTTTGAAGACAGAGATACGGGAAACACTGATGGACGGAACGCACTGTGATTGAGAGTTTCCCGGCAGAGTCGCAAGCGCGCATCGACGAAGCAGTTGATTTGGTGCGCGAGGTCAGCATGCAGACCGATCCGCAGGAAATGGTCCGGCGGTACCGCGCGCGCGTCCAGCGGCAGCGGCCCACCGACGCGTCGATGTCACTCAGCCGGCGGGATCTCACGTCGCCCTACTTCCGCATCACACGCGACAGTCGTTGGGACGAGGAGATCAATCCATGGAAGCAGAAAGATCGCCTCCCACTCTTGAAAGGCGGTCTTCTCGCGGAGTTGGTTTACGGCAATCAGCCACGCGTCATCTCCGATTTTCATATCGACCCAGACGACCCCGCGGCAGAGTACTTGACCGGCATGGGCAGCCTGCTGGCTTTTCCGCTGTACGACCGCGGCGAGTCGATCAATATGGTGATCCAACTCATGAACACGCCCAACGCCATCGAGGTCGAGGGCCTGGCCGATCTCATTATTGCCGGAAATCTCTTCGGACGCGCGACGCACAATCTGGTCATGGCGGAGCAGCTGCGCGAAGCATACAACGCACTGGACAGCGAGTTCGAGACGATCGCCCGCATTCAGCAGTCACTCCTACCGACGACCGTGTTGAACGCGAATGGCCTCGACGTGGCTGCGCACTACGCAACGGCACATCGCGCCGGCGGGGACTACTACGACTTCTTCCCCTTGGACGGCGATCGGTCGGGGATTCTGATCGCCGACGTGAGCGGTCACGGCGCAGCCGCCGCTGTCGTGATGGCCCGAATGCACGCCGTACTGCACTCCGGCACGCTCGATTTGGCCAGACCGGCCGAAGTCCTCACCTTCGCCAACGAGCAATTGCTCGGCGGCTGCTCCGCGGCTCAGCCCGTGCTGACGTTTGTCACCGCCTTCTACGCCGTCTATGACCCACGGGACAACTCGTTGACCTACGCGTCTGCAGGGCACAATCCGCCTCGCTGGCGTCGGGCGGACGGAGGCCTTTGTTCGATCTCCGGCGCGCGCAGCCTGCCGCT
>JAJDDU010000422.1 GCA_029260155.1 Phycisphaerae bacterium
TGAGCGCGGGGACCACATGGGGTTGCGGGGTGTCGGCGCCGCCGACGTGGATGGCACCGAAGATCGCAGCCGTCAGGACGACCGCGATCCACCGGCTGTGCAGGACGTTTTCGAGCGTAGTCTGCAAGATGCCTCGGAAGAAGCACTCCTCGGCGATGGGTGCGATCAGGACGGTGCCGATCCAGAGCGTCAGGAGGGGGGCTTTGTCGCCGTGCAGGGCTTCGATGACTTCGTGCCGGAAGTAGTTGTAGTCGGGGTCAACGCGGCTAAGTAGTTCGATCGTCGCGTACAGCACGCCGTGGCAGATCGCCAGCGATGCGAGGAAGTACACGCCCCCCGCAGCCGCATGGCGAACTACGCTCGTCTGGCCCAAGAGGAAACCACTAACGCCTCTGTCAAAGAACCGTGATGCCATCCAGAGGCACGCCAAGCCTCCGAGCAGTTGAGCGACGTTGCCCGCCCAGATACCAGCCGCCGCCTGAGTGTCGCCGGACAGCCATCGCTCGGCTGCGAGCGTGAGCGCTCCGGCCGAGAACATCCAAACGAGCATGGGCAGCAACGCCGCCTCGGGCACGAGCCGGTTCGGCCGATCCGGGATGTCGACTAACGGATCGCGCCGACCGCGAACCGCCCAAAGCGCAATCGCTCCGGCCGACAGGCAGGCGCCGAGTGCGAAAAGGGCATCGTCGACGACGGTCAGCGCCGTTGCCCAGAGTTGAGTGTCACCGACTGACACTCAGAGGGAAAAGCCGGAAAAGACATCCGTCAGGGAACCGAATATCGCGGACATCAACTGAGTCAGAAAACCGAACAGCGAGCTGAGAAAAGAACCGATACCAAAATCGACCACAGCATTGTCTCCTTACGTTCGAGGAATACCCAGGGTCGTGGCGTTGAGCCGCACGTGCGGCCCGCCTCCACTATCATTGTCGAAGCGTCTACGTGTCATGGCAAGGCTTCTGAGGAAGATCATATGTTCTCACCCGAGAAGAACGCGCTGCCCATGCGGTCGGCCATCGGTTGGTTCGAAAAAACGAGGGGCAGGATGTATTGCGTGTCGGTGTTGGGCGGGCGGAGGTACTCGGCCATCTCGGTTCGCCATTGGGTGTTGAATTCCATGAGGACATCTTGAGGACTGGGGGACTTCAGGGCGGCTTCGATGATTTCCGAAGCGACCCGTGCCGACCACATGGCTGGGTAGATGCCCTCGCCGCTGGTGGCCGAGACGAATCCGCCTGCATCGCCGATGATGAGCGTTCTCTTGGCGACGTGGGTCTCCATGGCGAGGGCCACGGCTGCGGGTGTCGTGACGACGCTCGCGCGGGCGGCTTCGTGACTGAGATCTACATCGAGGATGCCATGCTCGACCGCGCGTTTGCAGAGCAGCGTGATGGTCCCGACGACCGTGCTCTTGTCCGCAGCTGTCTGTACGCTGACGGTCGCGCGACCGTCGGCCACGGCAACTATGCCGAATCCTCCTGCGTCGTCCAATCCGAGGATGATGCTCACGTGGGGTTGGTTCTTGGTTTTGATGTTCTCGGCTCCGAACCGGACGGCCCAGCACCCGGATGGGATGGCGCCCGGGCTGAGTCGAAGGCGTTCGAGCAAGCCGGTGCTGCGCCCGGCGGCCATGACGAGCAGGCGGGCTTGAATGCGGCTGCCATCTGCCACAGTGACTGAAACGGATGTCTCGCCGAGGGAGACGTCGGTGACGGGCTTCGCGTCGTCGAATCTGGCACCGGCTTGGACGGCCTCTGCAACTAGCCGTTCGTCGAAGGCGGTCCGATTGACGAGGTATCCCGGCGTCTCGTCGAATTTCGGCACGGCAGACTTGCTGAAATCGGCGTTGTGGAAGGATACCGACTCAAACGGGTGGGCTACGAGTTTTGCGAAGGTCAGCCCCAGACGCTCTATGAGAGGCTTGGCCTGTGCGCTCAGCCAGCCCGCGCAGATGTTCTTGCGTGGGTACTTTGCGGCGTCGACCAGAACGACGTTCAGACCCTTTTTTGCCAGCAGCAGCGCTGCGGTAGCGCCGGCAGGGCCTGCACCGACGATCACGACGTCGTGGGGTATTTCTTGCCCGGTCAACTCGCAATTCCCTTCGGCCTGTGCCGGCTATTCCACATCCAACTGTTCCCACAAGGTCTTTTCGGCTGCATCGAATCGCTGTAGCGTCGCCCCCAGTTTTTCTCGAATCGTCACGAGAAGCGGATCATCCGCGGGAATGCCGTCGCGATTGGCTTCACGCAGGGCATCGAGGCGCCTGGCGGATTCGTCCAGGAGCGCGGAAGCCTCCGTGAATTCGCGGACGGCGTCAAACAGGTGCGCTTGCCTGGATTCAATCTCGTCCGGCTCGTGAATCAAACGCCACGGAGCCCGTCTCAGATCTTTGGACAATGCCTTGAGGTGAGCGCTGGCCTCCTTGGCGTTGTCGATGGCGATCAGTACGCGGGGCTCGCTCAGAGTGACGATGCGACGGGCCTTGTCCGCGACGATGCCGACGTCGCGGAGCGTGCGGTTGATCTCGGTAATGGCGGCACGCGCCTGACTGAGGAGACTTTGCGTTTGCGCGAGGTCCAACTCGGCCTTGATGGCCGGCATGACCGACTGATCCAACTCAGCCACCACGTGTTCGATGCCGCCGACGGTGTTGCGGATCGCCTCTCGGTTGTCCGCGATGGTCCCGATCAGCTCCAGCAAGGCCTGGTCCACGTGGTCGAGCCCCTGATGCACTTTGGCCACTAGCGTGTGCTCTTGCCCAGGCGTGGTTTCGGCGTTGAGCGCGGCCGTGATCTCGTTCATGTGGGTGAGTATCGAATCCACCTTGTTGATCAGGGCGTTGCTCTCTGCGGGGTCGACGCTGCGTTTGAGGTTGGCGGTCATGGCGTTGACGTGCGTCATGCTCACATGCACTTTGGCGACAAGTGAATGCGGAATCTCGGGATTGAGTTGCGTTTTGATCCGGGCCAGCAGGCTCTCGGGGTTTTGTGCATCGAACTCGGTGGTGATGTTCGCCAGGTCTGCGAAGAGGCCCGTCGCTTCGGCGTAGATAGGCTCGGTGGCTGAGACGCCGGTCGACAGCGTGCCGCGATTGACGACGCGCAATTGGCCATTGTCTCCGAGAAGCGGGCCTACGATGGTGATCGTGCAATCCGAACGAAGCCCCAGGGAGCTGTTTACCTCGCCGGTGATCTCGAAGTAGAGGAAGTCTTTGGGGCCTGACGCATCGCGTGCGGGGGCTTCAACGAGACGAACGCCGGTGACCGATCCGACCTGTCGGGGTCCGCAGACGATGGCAGCGCCGGTTTTGATTCGCGGAACGTCCTGGTCGTGGGCGACTCGGACGACGATGGGTTCGCGCGGCTCGAAGCTCTTTCCGGCAATGAAGATGACACCCGCGAAGAAGAGCGCGAAGGCGACAATGACGGTGAGCCCCAGCTTGAATGCGTCTTGCTTTTGCTGCATGAAAGGTTTTCTGCTCGCTCTGCCTCTGCGGGTGACCGGCCCCCGCTGGATGAGAAGTCGGCATGATAGCGGGTTTCTCGCAGTCCGAAAGCACCGAGGCGCTGGACGTACGTGGTGGGCGTGGTCAGGGCTCTTCGCGCGGCAGGTGGGGACGAATTCCGATCACCGAATCGCCGAAATACTGTTTCACTGGTCGAGACGATGTTGCGACCGTCGGTCCGTGGGCGGTGTATCGGTAGGATGGCCAGCTCGATGCTTGCGTTCCTCTTTGCTCTGCTGATGCCGTATGTGAACGACGAACTCGCACTCGAAGCTGCGTTCGCGAGGTGCGTCTACGTGGTGGCGGGGGTTCGGGTTCCCGTCGTGGGATCCGATGTTGCGGTGTGCAGATTCCACGGACTGGGACCCGCGAAATCCGGCACGCGGGGAAAATAAAGTGTGGCTGGCATGTTTTCTTTGGGAGCAGGTCAACACGTCGGAGAATTGGTAGGGTGGTTTGGGAAAGGGGGATTGGGAAGTTGCCGCAGATTCGGTTCATTTCGGCGGTGGGGATTTCCCCTGGCACGGCGGGCGTAGCCGAGGAGGTGTTTGATCATGCTGTTCCCCGTTTCGATCTGCCAGGCTGTCCATACTAGGTCTTGTTGAATCGCGTTGCCGTCACGCCATGCCAGCGACCCTTTTTTCGCTTCGACGTCGGTCGATGGCCATGCTCAGCGCCGGAGAGTCTTCCAAGATGGCGTCGACCCCACGATCGTCCGTTTTGAAGAACGCCTTGAGCGTCAGACAGGCAAACAGCTGACGTTGGGTGAACCTCTTCGGGTCTGCCGCGGTGCGTATGCGCCGTCAGCAACACCCTCCGTGGCGACTTGAGTTCGGGCCGATTCGGCCGTATATTGGCGAGCCCGAATCGCCGGGCGATGGCCGTCCCGACGCTGGAATCACAGGAGGAAACCCAATGCAAGCGAGCTTTCGCGCGCTTGTCGCTGACATTCTCGACTTCGCTGGTCTCTTTCCTCCAGCTGAGCTCGCCTTGGATGAGGCCATCCGCAACTACGCGACGTACCGCGAGCGGCCGGAAGCGTGGATGCTAGCGCGATTCATCTGCCCCGCGTCTCGCCTGAGCGAGCTTACGCCCTACGTGAATGAGCTCTTCAACCCCGGCTCGACGCTGCGACTTTCCGTCCTAGGTCGCGGCGGACCAACGGACGAGCAATTCCTCGACGCCACGAATCGCGACCTCGACGATATAGCCGCATTCTGCGACCAAAGCGGTGATGCCGCCGCGATCGAAGTGGTCGAAACGCGGCTTTCCAACGTAACATCCACGAAAGACGATGCGTCGCGACTACTCCGCGGCGCAGCCGAAGCGCGGAACGCCCATGGCATGGCGCACTTACCGGTGTTCTACGAACCGCCGCTCATGACCGAGTGGGAATCTGTCTGGCCCGCGATCATTCAGGGGCTCGCGCAACACGAAAGCGACGGTCCAGCCGCAGGTTTCAAGCTGCGGTGTGGCGGCTTGGACCCTTCGGCGTATCCGTCGATTGAACAGGTGGCTTCTGTCCTGACTTGGGCGCGCGATTCCGGAGTCCCGCTCAAGTTTACGGCTGGGCTGCACCATCCTCTGCGACACTACAACGAGTCCGCCGGCGCAACCATGCACGGCTTTCTCAACATCTTCGCAGCCGGCATCCTCTCCGCGTGTAAGCAGGCGGACCAGAAGAGGATATGCGGTGTTCTTGAGGCTAGCAGCGGCGGCGCGTTTGATTTCGCTTCGGACCGCATGTCGATTGATGGCACGCACATCACAACCGACGAGATCGAGCAAGCTCGTGGCTGCGTCGTCACATCGTTTGGTAGTTGCAGCTTTGACGAACCTCTGGAAGACTTACGAAAACTGAGTTTGCTATGAATCCAACAAACGACCCGGCGCTACGCTCGTTCATTCCCGTGAGTGCGGACTCTCATTTCCCCATTCAGAACTTGCCCTACGGCGTGTTTAGTGTTCGCGGAGAAGACAATCCGCGCGTCGGTGTGGCCATCGGCGATTGGGTGTTGGATGTTTCTTTGCTCGAAGCCCGTGGTTTCTTCGACAGCACAAGCTTGCGCGGCAAAGGCGTATTCGCATCACCCTCCCTGAACAGGTTCATGGCCACCGGTCGCCAAGCGTGGACAGAGGTCCGGACCCGTATCAGTGAATTACTGCGAGAAGATGAGCCGACGCTGCGTGACGATGAGTCACTGAGAAAAGAATCGCTCATTCCCATGGATCGTGTTGAGCTTCGGATGCCGGTTGAAATCGGAGACTACACCGATTTTTACTCGTCTCGCGAGCACGCCACAAACGTCGGCACCATGTTTCGCGGCAAAGAAAACGCGCTGATGCCGAATTATCTCTGGATCCCGGTCGGCTACCATGGTCGGGCGAGTTCCGTTGTGCTCAGCGGCACCGACCTGCATCGGCCTGTGGGTCAGAGCAAGGCCGACGATGCCGACAGTCCGAAGTGTGGTCCGAGCAGGTTGGTGGACTTCGAATTGGAAATGGGCTTCTTCGTCGGTGCCGGCAACGATCTGGGGCATTCGATTCCGGTCGATTCCGCCTCGGATCACATATTCGGTATGACCTTGGTGAACGACTGGAGCGCCCGCGACATTCAGAAATGGGAGTACGTTCCGCTCGGTCCATTCCTGAGCAAGAGCTTCGGCACTTCGATATCGCCGTGGGTCGTAACGCTTGAAGCGCTGTCCCCCTTCCGATGCGCCGGTCCTGAACAGGACCCGAAGCCGCTGCCGTACTTGCACCGCGACGGCGACCAATCGTACGACATTCAGCTTGAGGTGAGTCTCCAGGGCGAGTCCATGAGCGATGCGCAAGTCATAAGCCGGTCAAATTTCAAGCATCTGTACTGGTCCATGCAGCAGCAGATCGCACACCACACCATCAACGGTTGCAACACGCGTACCGGCGACATGATGGCGTCCGGCACGATCAGTGGCCCTACTCCGGATTCGTATGGCAGCATGTTGGAACTGAGTTGGCGCGGCGAGAAACCGATCAGTTTTCCGCACGGGGAGGAACGTAAGTTTATTCAGGACGGTGACAGGATCACCATGACAGGTTGGTGCCAAGGCGACGGTTACCGCGTCGGCTTCGGCGAAGTTACAGGTAGGATTCTACCGGCACAATAGTTGAAGAATAGAAGATGACAAACCAAGATCACTTTCCAATCCGTGGGTACGACCACATCGAATGCTACGTGGGCAATGCCAAGCAGGCGGCGCACTTCTATGATCGCGTTCTGGGTTTCAAACCCATCGCAAGGCTGGGTTTGGAAACGGGCGTGCGGGATCACGCTAGCTATTGCCTGCAACAGGGCAACATCCGCTTCGTGTTCACCAGCGCTCTGCATCCCGATCACGAAGTAGCGCGACACTGCAATCTGCATGGCGACGGCGTCAAGGTGATCGCCCTGGAGGTCGGCGACGTCGATGTCGCCATGCGCGAGGTCAAAGCCCGCAATGCGACCATTCTCCAGCCTGCGCAGGCCTTCGAGGATGCACACGGCGTAATCAAGACGGGCATCATTAAGTACGCCGGCGATACCGTGTTCAAGTTCGTCGAACGCGCCAACTACCGCGGTGTGTTCGCGCCCGGCTTCGCGCCGATCGAAACGCAAAGCCACAGTCCCGTGGGACTGGCGGCGATAGACCACGTCGTCACAAACGTCTACTTGGGCGAAATGACCTATTGGGCGAACTGGTATCGCGATGTCATGGGCTTCAACCAGCTGACCCACTTCACCGACAAAGATATCAGCACCGAGTACACGGCCCTGATGAGCAAGGTGATGGAGAACGGATCCGGCAAGTGCAAGTTCCCCATCAACGAGCCGGCTGAGGGACGGAAGAAGTCGCAGATCGACGAGTACCTCGACTTCTATCAGGGGGGCGGCGTTCAGCACATCGCCATGAACAGCGGCGACATCTGCAAGACCGTGCGCATGCTGCGCGAGCGCGACATCGACTTCCTGCGCGTGCCCGATACCTACTACGATGAGCTGGCCGATCGCGTGGGGCCGATCGATGAGGAGTTCGACGAACTGAAGGAGCTTGGTATCCTGGTCGACCGCGACGAGGACGGCTACCTGTTGCAGATCTTCACCCAACCGATTCAGGATCGGCCGACGTTGTTCTTCGAGGTCATTGAGCGACATGGCTCGCGTGGATTCGGCGTTGGCAACTTCAAGGCACTGTTCGTCTCTTTGGAAAGAGAGCAGGAACGACGCGGGAACCTCTAGACGGAGTGGCTCAATGGCAGAACTGTGTTCCCTAACGTGTGTTCCTTGTCAAGGCGGCGTGCCATCGCTCACCGGCGCGGAGATCGCACCGTTGTTGGAGCAGCTTGACGGATGGGAGGTCGTCGAGCTGCACCACCTCTCGAAGAAGCACACGTTCCCCGATTTCGTCACGGCGTTGGCGTTCGTCAACGAGATCGGCGCCGTGGCCGAAGAGCAGGGCCACCATCCTGATATGTACCTTACGTGGGGCAAGGTCGGCATTGATATCTGGACGCACAAGATCGACGGCCTGACAGAGAGCGATTTCATCCTCGCCGCCAAGATCGATGCCCTGCCGCGGTGACGGCGTATCGGGGCACACTGCGGTGGATTAGTTCCGCACGATGTTGAGTTGCATGATGCTCTGCGGCGGCATTTCGATGTCGTCGACGCGCAATCGCGTTCCGCTGCCGCCTCCGGCGATGTCGCCGGCGAAGCCGCCGCTGATGCCGAAGGCGCTGTCATCCAGGATCGTGAACGACCAGCTGTAGCCCGTTTCCTCGTCCCACGGTAACTCGTCGATGTCCACCGAGAATTGGGCGTCGAGGTTCTGCGGGTTGGCGAGGATGACGGATACTTCGGTACGGTCTTCGTTGATGCCCGCGAGCCCGATGGCGTCGTCCGGTTCGAGTCGCAGGCGATCACCGTTGATTCGGAATACCTGCAAGGCTTCGACAAGTCGTGTCACTGGTTTTCTGAGATTGGTGGCCGTCAGAAGGCCGAGATTCAAGCCGGTCACGTGGTCGCGCAGGCCTTCGTGTAGCATTATGTCGATTTCGAGGTTCAGGGCTGTCTGAAAGGCTGCTAGGTAGTGAATGGCATGCCCGGTGTCGTCGAACTTGGCTTGCGCGGCTGAGAACGTCGTGTCCGGGTCGATGCCCAGCCGAGGTAGCGCGAGGTTCCAGCCGGCGATCATCACATTGAGGTCGTCCAGACCGCGGCCAATGACCTCGGTTTGAACGGCCGAGGCGAATTCCGCGAAGCCGGCGACTTGATCTTGATACACCGAATAGGACACGAAATCGGGTGTGACCTCGCGGGCCGTGAGTCGGTCCAGGAATCGTCCGACTGACACCGGATTCACGAATCCGGCGCCGCCGAAGGACACGGCGTTACCGTATTCCGCCTTGACCGCGTTGTGCACGACGGCGTACATGTCGCTGAACTCGTCCAAGGTCCCGGTCCAGAAGATTCCGTTGCTGCCGTCGGCGGAAAACGTGAGATCGGGCGCATTCCACAGTTCCCAGAATGGGAAGTCGAGTCCCAGCCCGCCGGCAAAATCGCGCCGCAAATGCGCGATGATGTGGACGACCACCTCGGCGAAAACTGCTGCATTTGCCGGTGGACTGTTACGGAGGTTGTCCGACCAAGTCAAAACCGGCGCGCGAAAACCGATTTCGGTGTTTCGTGCGAGGGAAATGGGCATGCTGTCGATGGTGATGATCGGCGTGCCGCCGCTCGCGAGGACGTTGGCGACGACGCGGTCGAGATAACCGAAGTTGTAGAACTGCGGGTCGCGGGCGTCATCGATTGTCGTGCCGAAGAAGATCTCTCGATCAAAGAGCGCGGCTTCATCGAGCACATCGCCGGCGTCCCACCTGGACGTGCCGATGCGCCAAAGCTGTTGGCCTTGTGCGCGGACGACGTTTTGGACGGTTTCATTTGCGAAGTCCGGGTGTGCGCCGTTCAGGTCGGAAACGCCCAAGATCCCCGGATCGAGCTCGCCGACGATGTCGTCTGCCGCTATGAAAATCTGTCCTGGGGAGGTGGGCGCCGACACCGTGACCGTCGTGGACGGCTCGCCTTCATCGCCACCGAGTCCGACGGCCACCACGCGATAGTAGTACGTCGTGCCGGGTCTGATGTCGTTGTCGATGAACGGCGGCTGGTCGAAGCGCGCTATGACGCGGGTGTTGGAAAACCCGGTGTCGGGCTGCTCGGATCGTTGAACGATGTAGCTGGAGACTGTTTCCGCTTCGAGGATGTCGGTAATCACCCATTCGAGGCTGATCACGGCGCCTTGGACGTCGAATGCGGTGATGACCGGGATTGGCACCTCGGGGGCATCGGGCGTGTCCCCATCGGCCGGGGGAGTGCCATCATCGGACGGGGCATCAGCGTCGGCCGCTGGCCCGCGTGCGGTTGCGATCGCGTCGGCGAGCGGGGAGTTGGTGCAACCGCACATGCTCACGCTCAGAAGGACGATCAACACTTGGGCCACCCGAGCATTGGGGGACTTGTTGCGCTGCACGATTGGCTTACTCCGTATTCAGGCAGCCGGCGTCGACCGGCGTTATCGGGCCGAGGGCGCACGATTGGAACAACTCATAGTCGGTCAGATCGACGTCGGTGTCCATATCGAGGCGTGCGTTTATGCACGCAGGGCTGTCTTGCGAAACACCCTCTCCCGAGAAGCATTGTTGCAGATGCCAAAAGTCCAGCAAGTCGACATGGCCGTCGTGGTCGAAGTCCGGGGGTGCGAACACGGATGTGCCGACCCACAGATCGTCGATCCCGATGCCGCCGGGGCGTACGCCGGTATAGAAGAGTCGTCGGCCGTCCTTGGAGATTTCAGGTTCGCGCTCACCGCCGGCGGAGTTGATTTCCGGGCCGAGGTTCTTGGGTGCGGTCCATTGGCCGTTGGTCCGGTGGCTCACCCAAATGTCACCGTTTCCGAATCCGCCGGGCCTGTTCGAGCTGAAGTACATTGATTGGCCGTTGGGCGAGATGGCGGGCTCGCGATCATCGTATTCTGAGTTGATGGTGGGCCCGAGGTTGACGGGCGCGGTCCACTGGCCGCTGACGCGGGTGCTCATCCAAAGGTCGAATTCTCCGCTTCCTGGGTCGCGGTCTGAGTTGAAGTACAGCGTTTCGCCGTCGGCTGAGACGCTCGGATCCGAAGCGGCACGCTGCTCATCGCTGCCGTTGATGATGTCGCCGAGATCTTCGGGATCTGACCATGCGCCTTGCACGAGTTCCGTCGTCCAGATTCTGGAGTTCACCGTGCGGACGTTGATGACGGGCCAGGTGAAGCAGAAGACGCCGATTTCGCCGCGTGTGAAGTACAAGGTCTGTCCATCGTAGGAGATACACGGGGCATGCCGAAACGCGATTGGGTCGGTCTCTTGCAGCACATCGACGAGCACGGGTTCCGTCCATGCCCCGTCGATCGCGGTCGCTTGGTACAGCTTGGGTTGGGCGGCATCGTCGTTGCTGGAGCCGTTCGAGGCGAGGTAGAGGGTGTTGCCGTCCGCGCTGACGGAGGGGCCGGTGTCTCGGTATAGGTCGTTGATCAGCGGCCCCATGTTGGTCGACGCATCGAACAGCGGATCGACACTGTCGTCGGTGATCGACGGTACGCCGACGAAGCCGGTCGGCAATGTTGAATAGAAATCCGTGAGTGTTTGCAGCATGAGCTTGGGCACGCGATCAGCGTAGACCAGTCCGGTGTGAATGCCGGGGATGTGATCTGGTTGTTGCTCGACGATGCCGGGCCAATCCAAATCCTGGAAGTTGAAGTAGACCATACCGGCGATGTGCTCGTCTGCGTCGTATTGCGGGAGATGCGGTCGCCACGCTTCGAGCATCACTTGCACGTCGCTGGCTTGATCGGCTTCGCTCCACCAGCAGGGGTTTTCCCCGCTGATGACGAGCGGCTCGCGGTCGTCGCCTTCCTGTCCGAATTCGACCATGATGACCGGAATGTCCTTGGGCAGCCGGGCCCAGATTTCCTGGAGTTCGGAGAGGTAGTGGAACCACCAACTGATCTTCATGAAGACATCGAGTTGGGCAGCTTCAAAGAACGCGACGTCGAGGGCGATGTCTTCCGGCGACGCTTCGTTGATGTCGAGGACGTAGGAGGCCAGACGATTCTGATCTAGGCCTTTGGCGAGCAGCTGGGCTTCGAGCGCGTAGGGCATGGGGCGTGTTGTGGCGTTGCCGGTGACCCACAGGAAAATCGAGGGGTGGTGCATGTCCCGCCGGATCATCTCCTCCAAGAGCGTGTAGAGCTGTTGTCGAATCTGTGGGTCGAAAAAGTTTGCCCAGGCGGGCACCTCTTCTGAGACGAGCAGGCCGATCTGGTCGGCGATGCTCAGCACGCGTGGGTCTTGTGGGTAGTGGATCGCGCGGAGGTAGTTGGCGCCGGTGGCTTTGATGCGCTGCAAGTCCTCGATAATCTGTGCGTCGGTTCCGACATAGCCGGTGTCGGGGTAGATGTCGTGACGCGAGATGCCCTTTAGCAGGACGGGTTGGCCGTTGAGTAGAATGTCGTTGCCGCTGACGCGGATATCGCGGAACCCCGTCTGGTGCAGGCGTTCATCGGCGTTCTGCCCGTCGACGGCGGCCACGGTATACAGGCCGTACAATCTTGGTGAATCCGGTGACCAGAGTTCGGGGTCGGCCATCGAAAATGCGAGGGTGGATGACGCGAGCCCGGTGGCGTCCGCCGTCGCGACGACCCATTCCATAGACGCCAATATGTCCTCACCGTCCACGATTGCACCGAAGAAGGAGACCTGCGCTCCCGGTGCTGCGTGCGCTTCGACGAAGACTTCACCGTCGACGATGGCGTAGTCTTCTGAAAGTTGGTATTGCGGTTGGCTTGAAAGCAGGATGGCGTCGTCGGCGCATTCGAGGTAGACGCTGCGGATGATGCCGGAATAGTCCACCCAGGCAGTGCCGTCGAACGGGATGGTGGTCGCGTCATGGTGATCGGCGATGACGACGACGAGGTCGTTTTCGCCGCCGACGTTGATGAGTGAAGCAACGTCGAAGTTAAACGGCGTGAACGGTCCGTGTTGGCCTAGTTCCATTCCATTGAGGTGGATGGTAGCGCGCCCGCCGACACCGTCGAAACGGAGGAGCACGACGCCCGTGCATGCGCTCGGCGGGACCGTGAAGGATCGTTGGTAGACACTGGTCGTGTTGCGGGGCTCGACGGAAAACGGCACGAATACCTGCGTGCTCGTGTCGTCGATCCAGTAGTTCCATTCGCCGTCGAGCTCGATGCGTTCTCCGGCTGTGCATGGCGTGACTGATAGGAAACCGAGGCAGAGCGCTGCGAGCACATCCCCATGCCACACGCGGTCGCGATTCTTCAGCTGCATAATCGATACCCCCACGACGATTCTACCCCTAAATCCGAGCCGGTTCCCCGAGAACTACGTCCGACGCGTGTTTTTCTTCCGAGGTCCGGAAACTCGATTGTCGCCCAGTTTGGCACCCACAGAGCACAACAGCATCGCGATCGCCCCGAAGGGAAGCACCCCTTGGCCACACGTCGGCAGGCGGGGAGCGGATGCGTCGGGCTGCACGGCGTCCGCGTTGTCATTCAAGTTCGCGATGTCCGCTTCGTTGTCCGCAGTCGGCGGCTCCTCGTCCAGCTCATCGTTGTTATTGGGCGGCGGGTCGACGGCGCGAGCGCATCCAGCGATGTCGTTGTGCGATTCAGACTTCGGGAGCACATCAGATTCCGGGAACATGGTGTACACCCAGTAACGGTATTCGGTCCAGCGCGCGGTGGGTGATACGTTGCGGATTTCCAGCGAAATGTTGCTCTTGGCTTGGGTGAGAGAGGCTGGAATCATGAACTCTGAGTCGCGAAACCGGTGTGTTATGTTGTTGCCCGCGTCGTACCAGATGCCAGCCAACTCGCCGTCTACATACACTTCCGCCTCTTGGCGCGGGTAGAAGTAGTTCATTCGTCGGCGCAGCAGGACGCCGGTGTTGCAGGGGTCGATAGCGACGGTGAAGTCGCTGCCCGCATCGGGCGTTGCGCCGAAGCGCCTTCCGTCGTCGGATATTGCGATGTCGTCGTCGTCGCCCTCGTACTCGTCGTTTAGCCGACCATGCCAGACGGAACCGGCGTGTGTGTAGTTGTGTTCGGCTTCGGACGTCGCTTCGCCCACGTCGAGCTCATCGGTGAGGGCGGCGAGCGGTTGGCGACGCTTGTAGTAGAACGCGATGCTTGAGATACCCGTATCATTGGTATCGTTGTTGCCGCCATGCTGCATGCCCACCTTGATCGAGGTTGTGAAGGGGATGACATCGCCAACGAGGAATCGGTACATGTCGGTGGCGATCGGCGTTCCTTCCATCGTCGGGTTTCCATGTGTCGGCAGAGAGAAGCGGCCTCGGTTGAAATAGAACCCGCCGTTGTAAAAGTCCTCCGATCCAGTGCCGTAGAGCGCGGGGGTGAGATTGCCGTCGATGTGGACGCGTTCGTCGCCTTCGAGGTAGCCCAGGCTAGGGCCTCGCATGCTGTGTACCACGCCGACGAGGTGGCCTGCCCCGGTTTCGTCGAGGATTACATAGTCGCGCCCGGGTTCGGCGGGTTGGGCTTCGTTGTGTTTGGCGTGAAAGTGCGCGACACCGTTGAGGTCGGACTGCGCGCGAGGCGAGTACGCCACACGATAAGAGAGGTCGTCGATGGCGTGATCGCTGTCGTTGACCAGCGTGATGCGGGCGTTGTCGGCGAAGGGCATGGGGAACCAGCAGTACATGCGGTCGCCGTCCATACCCACGGGAAGGCCTTTGATTCGTTTCGGACCGAATTGGGAGCCAAAGAAACCGCCCAGCGGCACGTTGATTTGCGGTCTAATGGCGTCGTCCCACGTGGCGACGATTCGGGAATTCATCAGGATGTCAACGACGGCCGGATCGGGCGGCTGATAAAGGGGGAACGTGCGTTCGGCGAGCACAGTCGGTTGGTCGATATAATAGTTGTGGGCTGCTTCGCTTTCGGAGTTTCCAACATCAACGATGTCGGTGTTTATCAAAACGTCTTGGATCTTGCTAAAAGCCCCGTAACGGAACTCGGTCCAGGGAGAGCTCCTGCCCATGGCATTGATCCCCACCGTGATTTTCGACTTTCCGGCCGTCAATTCAGGAGGAATCTCGAACACATCATCAAAGAAGAAGCTGTCGACCAGTCCCTCGGTTGCCCATTCGCCCGCCGGCTGGCCATCGACGAACATGGACCCGCGTTGATCGGCGGTGGTGTAGTCGACGCGGCGAGACAGAGACACGCCAATGTTGTCAGGGTCGATTGCGACCTCGAATTCAACCCAGTCTCGGGTGCTGTAACCCTCGTCGGTCGCGACGTCGTCGCTGGGGTAGAAGAGCGTTCGCGATCCCTCCCAGGTTTGGTCGGTGATTCCATAGCTGTGGTCGGCTTCGTCGGCGGGGTCGCCCACGTCAACCTCGTCGGTCCGCCGCGCTTGGCCTGCGACGATGCTGTCGATCCAATAGTGCGATTCGTTCCAATCGAAGGCCGAATCAATGAACGCTACGGTCACGGTGACCTCGGACTTTCGGGTTGTGAGCGCCGCAGGAATTTCGAAACTGTCATCCAGCCAACCCGCAGCGCTGCCGGGCGTAAGCCACGTACCGGCCAGCTCGCCGTCGACAAAAATCGCCGCCTCCTGGTCGCTGATGCCGTAGTCGAGACGGCGGGTCAGGCGGACACCGTTGTTGTCGGGGTCGATTGCTGCCTCGAATTGGCTGTAGCCCTGGTGTGCACGCCCGTCGTCCCAGACCGGCTCGGCGGCGGTGGCGTTCATTCCGGGAATCGTGAGTTCGATTTGCTGAATCGAGGCAGGGCCTTCGATCTCCGCCAACGTCAACGATTCGCCGGGCGCGATGGTCTCAGAGCCGTCGTGTACCTCTGCGCCGGAGTCGGCCTTGGGGTCGCGACCGTATTGCTCCCATGTGGCCGCCGCTGCGCGATCGTCCTCGGTACCGGTGAAAGACGTCAGGCCCGTTGCGTCCGCGTGTTTTTGGTAGGTGATGTTGTAGAATTGGCCTGGACTCTCGGTGGTCACGCGACAACCGGCTTCGAATTGGATCGGGAGATAGCAGACGAATCCGCCGGAGGAATACTCGTCATCACCGACCAAGGGCCGCAGAAACGGAGCGGTCACGCCGCTGAAGAAATCGCCCAGCGTCATTTCAACCGTCGGGGTGGTGGCTTCGTCGAAGTAGATCCGGATCATCGCGTTTAGGTCGATTCCGGTCATCCAGATTCGATAGATGCAGCCTGGTCCCCTGACGTCCAAAAGCACGTGCTCGGCGCCGGTGGTTTCGAGAAATTGAGCGGAGTCCCTGTTGCCACCGAAGGGTTCGTGGCTGGACGTTTGGTATGTGCGGACGGACGGTCTCAATTCGCCGATGCGGTCGAACTGCTCCCACGCCTGGAGACCCACCGGCGGTATTCCCCAAGCCGTGCTGGTCGTCGCCAGAGCGCCGACCACCCACAATCTGCACCCCATTTTTCGCGATCGCAATCTGCACCCCCACGGGATCTGATCTGGTGGAATGACCCGGATCCCGCCACCCGTTCGCCTGAATACTCAAGAGGATTCGCCAGCCCACGAAGGAATCTACCCAATCCTAGGCGTGGGCTCAACCGCAGGATCGTGAAAATCGCCGATTGGGACGACCTCTGAGGGCAGCTGAAAATCAAATATCGCACCGGCACTGTAATCGTGATTGTGTGGTCGGGGTGTGATTTTGTTGGTAACGGCGCCGTGTTTTTGGTAGAAAAGGTGACGGAGAATCCGGGAATCCACTAGGAGCAGTCCGCGTGGGTCTCCGGGGGGCTGTGCGTCAGCCCCGCGCGGACGGGTTCCGTCCGCGATGCTGCAAAGGGGAGAGAAGGAGAGAGCAAGTGCAATTCAGGAATGTGCTGTTGCTTTGCGT
>JAJDDU010000423.1 GCA_029260155.1 Phycisphaerae bacterium
CGGACCGGTGGTAGGATGGGGTCGTCGGATGGCTGCGGAAGCGGATCCCCTATTTCGGCCCTCGCGGGGCGACTAACTATCGTCCGTTGCACCACAGCCGACGTCGCACACCGAGACAGTCCCCCGAGGCCGTCGCGCGGCGGGGGGGGGTGGTCATGGGCGTGCGTCCGCCGACCCTGCGGATGGGCCGCGGTCCTAACGGCCCATCCGCTTCACGACGCAGTGTTACCTACCAGAATGTCCGTTGTTGAGAACAAATAGGGGGGGTAGCGGACGCGCAAACGAACAAGAAAGTCAGCTACGGCGACGGCCCCAACGGGGTCTCGGAGCAGCCGGCGTGCTGCTTTGAATACCCGATCCCGCCGGGGTGCATCGAGGCGGATTGCTGCTACCTCAAGGACAACTGCGACGACGATCCGAAAATGCAGAACGAAACGTCGATAAGCGTAGCGCCGTGGGACGGCTCCATCTTGCTGGGCGCTTGGAACGATGCGTCGGAGCGATACTACGATACGAACCAGGCCTTGGGCCTAGGCGCCTTCGGAATCGGATTCGCCATCTCGCGCGACGCGGGAGCAACCTGGGAGCGGCTGGACACGGCGTTTGATCCCTGCACTACTTCGTGCAACCCGGAATCAACGTGTGATCCGCTTGTCGAGACCTGCTGTTTCGAGACCGGTCACGCCTTCACGCGCCCCGCGGACATGTGCGACGACACCGTTCCGTGGCTCGCCCACTTTGAGGCCGATCCGGCGACGGCCATCGGAGGCAACGGCTACGTCTACCTCGTCGGTCTCACCCAACCCTTCATGTCCAGATTGCAGTGGACCAATCCCACCGCCGGTTGGGTGAACACACTCGTTCCCGTGGGCACACTGGGCGGCATGGTCGACAAGCCGTTTGTCTCAGCCGATCCCGATCCGGCGTACGATACGGTGTACGTGCATTGGGCGACGTTAGACACAAGCACGGGTCTCGGGATTACGCTACTCAGCGCCTCACAGAATGCCGGTGACACCTTCCCGCCCACCGAGACCGGGCTCCGGCTGAGTTTCCGCGAAACCCCGCCTCTCTGCGGCAAGAATTTCTGCACGTGGGGGACCGCGTCCGTCGTCGGGCCGGGTCCGAACCAGGAACGCTTCGTGCATATCATCTGGCGGCATTGGGGCGGGGTCAATCCGTCCGACCCGGCCGACGAACACATCGACCAGATTCGCTACCGACGCGGAGAATGGGTCAACGGCGATCTGCAGTTCAAGCCGCCGCTGCCCCCGTCACAATCGAATACCTGCGACGATGGCGACGACTGCGCGGAGGGCATTATCTTCGATCATCCGGAGCCCCCATCCCTCGTCGAGCACTTTGACGAAGGATTCCGCCGCACGCTGGATCACCTGAGCAAGGGCGCGGCGCATCTCGGCAGACCGACCCCGAATAGCAGCCGACAAGGGCCCACCGGACATCCTTCCATCGCTGTGGACCCCAACCCACCGGACCACTGCACCCGGGGTGGGAACATCTACGTGGCCTACACGGCCGAGGCCTGGCCGGGCAATTGCACAGGCTGCACCTCCTTCAGCGACCTCGGCTGCACTTCGCCCGTGTTGGACCGACGCGTTGACACCAACGTCTACGTCGTGCGCGGGAAAGTCGGCTTCGACGACGAAGTGGTCTGGTCCCAGCCCGTCTGTCTAACCTGCGAAACCGGAACGTGTGCGGAGGAGAACTGTGAGCAATGCAACGATCTCGTCGGTATCACCTGCGGGCAGCATTACCCGTTGCAGTTCTTCCCCTGGGTCGCGGTGGACGCCCTGGGACGCGTCGGCGTGGCCTACTACGATACGACCGTTGATCCGAATCGCTGTGACATAAACGTCGAATACCAGATCAAGTTCACCTATTCGCTCGACGGCGGGATCACCTGGGAGGCGCCCATCACCGTTAGCGACCCTGGCGTGATCTCGCAGACCGGAGCCGATCCAGACGACCCGATTCTCGGAGGACTTCTGATCTTCGTCGGGGACTACTCGAGCCTGACGGCGGCGGGCGATGGGGAATTCCACCCGCTCTGGATGGATTTGCGAGACTGGGACGGGCGATACCGCACCATCAAGCCTGGTGATATCTACACCGACCTCATCACCGTCAGCGATCCCATCATCGCCATGGGCGACTACGACAAGAACGGTGCGGTCGACCAAGCCGATCTGGCTGTCCTTGTCAACAACTGCATGTGCTCGACGGACCTCGCGTGTGAGATCTTCGACTTCGACCGCGACGGCAAGATCACAACGATCGACCAATGCCTGTTTCACGATTGCGCCACCGCCGCCCTGACCGACCCGCGTCCGCCCTGCTGGGTCTCGGACTGCGTGGTCGATTGCACGGTCTGCATAAAGACGTCCGACTGCGCTGATACGGATGAGAACGGCATCCGCGATGACGTCTGTATGTGGTGGGAGTGCTGCGGAACCTGCATGGGCACCGCGACCGCCCACCCCTCCGACATGGGCAGCCCGTTGGGCGTGTGCGAGCCGGACACCTTCTGCAATCTCAGCGACTTCCTGCTCGCCTTGACCTGCTTTGCAGGCACCAGTATGTGCGACAGCATCAACATCGACGCGGGCGGACCCCTCGGTTCCTGCGCGCCGGACGGGTTCTGCAACCTGGCCGACGGACTGCACGCCTTGACTTGTCTCCAGGGGGCGAACCCCTGCACATGCGGTGAATCCGCGCAGGGCTCGGGTCCGCCGGAAGTGGTCGGCGCGACGTCGCTGCGTGTCGTTCGGGCTCCACTCGTCACCGAAAGTGATACGATTACAGTCCGCGTGTTCACTGAAACCGCTCTGGACGATTTGCAGAGTTACCAGCTGGAGCTGCGCGTCAGCGGGGGAACCAGCGGGCAGTTTGAGTTGCTCGACATCTTCATCGAGCCGCGTAGCGACTACGTATTCGCGGGGGTAGAGGACAACTTCACCGCGTTCAACGTGAGCACGGGTCAGATGCTCAGCGGCGGGTCGGACATCGGCGCCGGCGTGCGGACGCGGCCGCATGCGTATCTTGCGACCTACACGTACCGGGCATCCGCCACGGCGACGGGCGAATTCGTCGTGGACATTCCGCACGATCTGTCCATCGGCGACCAGACGTTTCTCGTCGCATCATTCAACAGGACGATCGAGGTAACCGACAGCACACCGGCCGTGGTCACTACAACGCCGTGAGGTATTCTTTGGTAGGGCGGGTTTCACCCGCCGCAACTGGAGGTGTCCAGACATGTCACTCATGAATAACAGAAGTACCGTTGTTGGCGCGCTGCTTGCCTGTCTATTCGTCGCTCTACCCTGCGCGGGCCAGTTTCCGGCGGTGGTGAACGTCGATGCGTTCGACGGGCGCGACGGGTTCACCGTGCGCGGGAACGTACTGCGGGACATGGGTATTTTCGCCGACGGGTTGGGGGACGTCAACGCTGACGGGGTGGACGACGTAGCCTGCGGGGGCTTGGGGAACGAATACGCGCGCGGGATCACGCGCGTATTCTTCGGCGGCAGCGACATAGGGCGCGACGGGCTGTGGAACGTGGAAGAGCTCAACGGCAGAAACGGCTTTCACATCCCGGGAATCTTCAACGGCGACGGCGCCGCGCGGGTGTCCCCCGCTGGGGACTTCAACAACGACGGTATCGCCGATATCCTCATCGGCGCGTCCAGCGCGAGCCCCGCAGGCGTTGCGATCGCGGGGGCAGCCTTTGTGATCTACGGGAAGCCCCAACTCGGCGTCGGAGGCTCCTTTCACCTGCTCAACCTCGATGGATCGAACGGTTTCGCGATCTACGGGAGTTACCACTTCGGCGGGCTCGCGGTGCGTGTCGCCCACGTGGGCGATTTCAACCGGGACGGCGTCTCCGACATCGCCGTGTCCTGCCCCGGCGCCGACCCCGACGGCCGGTTCAACGCGGGACAGGTGTACCTCCTCTTCGGCGGCAGAGGCATGGGCGAATCGGGGAGCATCACGCTACCGGCCGATCTGACGCCGAAGCTGGGGATCATCTTCAACGGGATCGCTGCCGGCGATTTCCTCTCGGGCGTGAGCACTGCCGGCGACTTCAACGGCGACGGCTGGGTGGACCTGCTGGTTCGCGGCTCCGACGTCGAGCCGGAACCAGGCGCCGAGGGCGAGATCTACGTCGTCTACGGCGGGCCCGAGCTCATCGGGCGCGGCGTCTTCGAGTTGGCCGACCTCAACGGAACCAACGGTTTCCGCATCACCGGCCCAGCATACCACGACGGCATCCACACGACCGAGACCGGGGCATATATGGCTGGCGTGGGTGACATAAACCGTGACGGCTTCGACGATATAGCGATGGAGGTCGACCAGCCCCCAGCCGGTGACTATGTCGCGGTGGTCTTCGGTGGGTCAAAGATCGCGCGGTCCGGCGCGTTCCACGTGGATGACCTCGATGGCAGCAACGGGTTTGCCGCTCTTCTTGCGTCGGGAGCAGGAGGTCGCACGCGCGTCGGTCCTGCGGGCGATCTGAATCACGACGGCATCGACGACTTGTTCGTGCAAGTCAACACAACGCACGTTGTGCTCGGTTCCCCGGGCCTCGGAAGCAGTGGAATCATAGAACTCGATACGCTCGACGGGCGGGATGGGTTTAAGCTAGCTCCCGTGGGGGCCAACGACCTCTCGTACGCCGGTGACGTCAACAACGACGGGCTCGGCGACGCCGTGATGGCTGTGGGATTCTATGCCCCGGACGACCACGGTCAGCCGATGGACGTGGGCGCGATGCAAGTCCTCTTCGGCCGTCGAATGGGGGACGGGGATCTGGACGCGGACATCGATCTAGCCGACTTCGCCCGCTTCCAAGCCTGCTTCGGCCAAACCGAGGGCGGCGACGTGCCCGACGAATGTCAGCCGTTCGACATCGACAAGGACAACGACGTCGACGTGACCGACTTCGCCGCGTTCCAAGAACTCCTCGCCACCCCGCCGTAACTGGAGGTGTCTAGACATGTCACTGAAAACTGAACGGACAATCGTCGGAGCGCTGCTTGCGTGTGCATGGGTCGCGCTGCCCTGCGCGGGCCAGTTTCCGTCCATCGTGAACGTCGAGGCGTTCGACGGGCGCGACGGGTTCACCGTGCGCGGGAACGTACTGCGGGACATGGGTATTTTCGCCGACGGGTTGGGGGACGTTAACGCCGACGGGGTGGACGACGTAGCCTGCGGGGGCTGGGGGAACGAATACGCGCGCGGGATCACGCGCGTGTTCTTCGGAGGCAGCGACATAGGGCGCGACGGGCTGTGGAACGTGGAAGAGCTCAACGGCCGGAACGGCTTTCACATCCCGGGAATCTTCAACGGCGACGGCGCCGCGCGGGTGTCCCCCGCCGGGGACTTCAACAACGACGGCATCGCCGATATCCTGATCGGCGCGTCCAGCGCGAGCCCCGCAGGCGTTGCGATCGCGGGGGCGGCCTTTGTGATCTACGGGAAGCCCCAACTCGGCGTCGGAGGCTCCTTTCACCTGCTCAACCTCGACGGATCGAACGGCTTCGCGATCTACGGGAGCTACCACTTCGGCGGGCTCGCGGTGCGTGTCGCCCACGTGGGCGATTTCAACCGGGACGGCGTCTCCGACATCGCCGTCTCGTGCCCCGGCGCCGACCCCGACGGCCGGTTCAACGCGGGCCAGGTGTACCTCCTCTTCGGCGGGCAACGCCTAGGCGAATCGGGGAGCATCACGCTACCCGCCGATCTGACGCCGAAACTGGGGATCGCGTTCAACGGCATCACCTCCGGCGATTTTCTCGCGGGCGTGAGCGCTGCCGGGGACTTCAACGGTGACGGCTGGGTGGACCTACTCCTGCACGGCGCCGACGTAGCGACGCAACCCGGCGCCGAAGGCGAGGTCTACGTCGTCTACGGCGGACCCAAGCTCATCGAGCGCGGCGTCTTCGAGCTGGCCGACCTCGACGGAACCAACGGTTTCCGCATCACCGGCCCGGCGTACCACGGACCGTATAATCTCTCGATCGAGACCGGGTTCTATCTGACCGGAGTGGGCGACATCAACGACGACGGCTTCGACGACATCGCTTTCGCGGGCGACGAGCTTGTCCCCGGCGCCGGGGACTCCGTCGCGGTCATTTTCGGCGGACCCGCGGTTGCGCCGACCGGGCGCTTTCAACTAAGGGAGATAGACGGAACGAACGGGTTCGCGCTGGTGAGAGGTGCCGGTTCGGGAGCGATCTCACGTCCGGGACCCGCCGGAGACATCAACCACGACGGCGTCGACGACCTGTTCGTGCAAGTCAACACAACGCACGTTGTGCTCGGTTCCCCGGGCCTCGGAAGCAGTGGAATCATCGAGCTCGATACGCTCGACGGGCGGGATGGGTTTAAGCTAGCTCCCGTGGGGGCAAACGACCTCTCGTACGCGGGTGACGTCAACAACGACGGGCTCGGCGACGCCGTGATGGCTGTAGGGTTCTATGCCCCGGACGGCAACGGTCAGCCAACGGACGTGGGCGCGTTGCAAGTCGTCTTCGGCCGTCGGATGGGGGACGGGGATTTGGACGCGGACATCGACTTGGCCGACTTCGCCGGGTTCCAAGCCTGTTTCGGCCAACCCGAGGGCGGCGACGTGCCCGACGAATGTCAGCCGTTCGACTTCGACAAGAACAACGACGTCGACCTCACCGACTTCGCCGCGTTCCAAGAACTCTTCGCCACCCCGCCGCAGGCGTGATGGAGTGCGTAGCGACGCGCTTGGTGTGGTCCAACCGTACACACGGTCAAGACGTCAAGGGGGCCGCCGAGAACGGACTTACAGGCTCAAACCGGCGGTGAGGGTGGGCGGACTTGCAAAATCGGACATCCTCTGTGATAATGAGAGGGGCGTTGCTCGCTGGGGAAGCGACGACCGTGGTCGCTCAGTACGGGAGTCATGATGGGGGCAACCCTCGACGCACTGCACGCACTTCAAGAAATTGAACACAAGCTGGCAACCATTCGTGGCAAAGCCGACGCCAAGCGCCGACAGATTCGCATCCACGCGCGTGCCATCGCTAAGAAAGAGGCGCTCATCGAAGAGAAGCGTCAGTCCATCCAGCAAAGCCAGATGGAGGTCGACCGCATCGATCTCGATGTCCAGACCAAAGAGGCAGAGCTTTCCAAGCACCGCGAGGCGCTGAACGCAGCCAAGACCAACAAGGAATACGCGGCCATCCTGACCGCGATCAACACCGAAAAAGCAGACAACACCAAGCAGGAGAGCAGACAGCTTGAGCTGATGGCGACGGTGGATTCGCTACGGGCTGAGTGCGAAGAGATCGTGGTGGAACGAGAACGCGTCGCCGGACGCGAGGCGGAAACCGAACGCGCGCTGCAGGCCTATCTGGACGGGTCCGCCGCAGAGGTCGGCCGCCTGGAAGGGATGCGCGACGATACGGCGAAGGGCGTTCCCCCCAGCGTCTTGTCGGTGTTTCAGCGCATCGCCGAGCGTCACGACGCGGAGGCAATGGCAGAGGTGCTCGTGCTAAACGTCAAGCGCGGGGAATACGCTTGCGGCGGATGCAACATGGCGATGACTCTCCAGCAAGTGATCGGTTGCAAAGAGCGAGACGACCTTGTTCTTTGTGATTCTTGCGGCCGGATCCTTTATGTCGGCCCGGACGGTGTTCTCTAGACCAGTGCCGGAGCACCCCCTTGGCTGAATGACTCAACCGCCAATCGCGCGATGGCCGATATCATCTCAAGTCAACTTGGTTCGGGAGGGGCGATGGCATGGTTGCTCGACTTCGTCAATGTTCACCGCGAGAGATTGTGATCGGAGCGGTCTTCCGTCTCTTCGTGCTTGCCTTGATTGTGACCGCGGGGTGCGCGACTGGGCGCAGGGGGGTCCTTCAGACATTGCCTCCACCGTTGGCGACGACCCTGTTCCGGCCTCGGGACGCCGCGGTTGTCCAGGTCACGCCCGAGCGTCCGACGCTCCGCAGCACGCCGATTTCAGTCGCGCCGCAAGGCTGGGCGCCTCGGATCGGGATCAGCGACCGATGGAACACGATCGTGATCCACCATAGCGGCAGCACCTCGGGCAACGCCGATCGGTTTGATCGCTATCACCGCGACGTCAAACACTGGGACGAGCTGGGATACCATTTCGTCATCGGCAACGGCAAGGGATCCCGCGACGGCCTCGTGGAGATAGGCTCGCGATGGGGCAAGCAGAAGCGCGGTGCACACTGCAAGACGCCGGGCAATCAGTACAACCTCCACGGCATCGGGATTTGTCTGGTCGGGGACTTCCGTCAGAAACCGCCGACCCCGGCTCAGATGGCTTCGCTGACCCAGCTGGTGTGGTATCTTGCCAGCGCTTGCGGCATCCCGCCGGGGAGAATCGTTACCCATGGTGGTGTGACGGGCAAGACCGCGTGCCCAGGTGCCAAGTTCCCGATCCATACGCTTCGCAGCGCCGTTCGGTCCTCGACCGGCGCGAGTGTGATGCCCTGACGTAGGTGTGTCGCCGGTTGCGACGTGAGCGATCATCCGATAGGCTGCTCGCCGTCTGGGCGGCCGATGGTGCCGTCTGTGTTCTGGGTGGAAGATCAGGAGTCGATTCAATGTCCAGTCGTGGAATTCGTAGACGTACGGTACGGTTGTTGATGGCTTTGACCCTGTCAGCCGGCGCGATGTCGGTTAACGGTTGCAACCCCGCTGTCCGGGACACGTTGCTTGCAGGCCTTCAGACAACAGCCAACTCCCTAGCCAACACGCTTGTGCAGAGCTTCTTCACCGCCCTGCAAAACAACGTCAGCGACAGCGGTCAGACAACCATCTGACCGTCGCTCGGCCGGAAGGTAGAACGTCGATCATCGCGCCGAGGCGCCTTCACGGGCGGCGCATGCGCTCGGCTCTTGCGGACCCGCTCGGACCGGCGGGTACGGGCCATTGCGGAGGCGCTTCAACTTCGCAGACGCGCCGATTGGCCTCCTCGATCGCCAAGCGTTGCTCGCCAACCGATCCACCGCCCTGGCATCACTGCTTCCTCGTCCGCGCTGCTTGCGGCGGACCGCACTTCTTTTCGGACGCCACTTCGGCGAAGCCCTAGCGGGCACCTGGCCCGCGATTTGATGCGGCGCGGTTGACTGCCCCAAACCGAAGCGCCTGTGGCAAACACACAGCCTACTAACGTGTGATGACCTCACGGACGATACCAGAGAAGCGCTCAAGGATCGCATTCGCCGTCGACTATCGGCCCATCGAAAGACCATGAAGACGCAGCACGCACAACCATCGTCGCATGTTCACGCGCGCCGAGGATTCAGCATGGCGGAGTTGGCCGTCGTCCTGGTGATTACGGCGATCATTTCCGCGATGGTGATTCCGCGTTACGGCAGTTCCCTTTCGCTGCGCCGCGTTGAAGGTGCCGCCCGACGTATCGTGGCCGATCTCGGTTTGGCACAGCGGCACGCCAAGGCCACGAATGGCAGTGTGACCGTGAGGTTTGTCCCCAACTCCGCACGCTACAGGCTGGAAGGCGTGACAGACATCGATACGGGCGCCGCAAACTACGACGTGTACTTGGCAGAGGAACCGTACGGCATTGGCATGACGTTCGCCGACTTCGGCGGAAGCGACTTCGTCATCTTTGACGTCTTCGGAGTTCCGAACAGCGGCGGCTCCGTGATCATCAAGAGCGGCAATCACGCGCGGACCATCACGCTCGACGCGGACACCGGAAAGGCCACCTCCCAATGACGACATCGCGCCAGCATGCCACAGAGGCCAATCGTCTCGCGCGCAGGCGTGCGTTCACGCTCGCTGAGCTGATGGTCAGCATGAGCATCATGGCAGTGTTGATGAGTGCGATGGGGTCGGCCGTTCTCATCGCCACGCACGCTCTCCCTGACGGCAAGAGCGCACTCGAAGCTGGTGCTCAAGCGGCAGACGTAGTCAATGGAATCGTGGAAGACCTCGTCTACGCACTACAGATCAAGACGCCTTCATCCACCGGCGTTACGTTCACCGTCGCCGACCGCGGCCACGGTTCGGTTGGCCTGGAGGCGATCCGTCTGAATTGGTCCGGCACGCCAGGCGACCCGCTTGTGCGTCAGTATAACGGCGGTGCTAATGTGAACCTCTGTGATAACGTACAGAGCTTCTCGCTGACGTTTGCACGACGACCGGCCCCCCCTTCCGCGACGAGCAATCTACTGTTCGTCACCAACAATGCCGTTTCACCGTCGGCGGACGATCTCGTCAAGATCTCGAAGTTTGAATCGTGGGGCTACACGGTGCAGACGATCGCCGACAGCGACACGATCGGAGCGTTTGATACGGCCATCGCAGCGTCGGACGTGATCTTCGTCTCCGAATACGCCTGGGGCCTGAATCTGTCCTCGAAGCCGATTGACGGACCGACGGGAGTGGTCGCCGAAGAGCAATTTATGTCCGTATCTCTGGGTATGGCCGCCGCCTATTGGTACGATATTGTTGACAACATCGAGATCGTCGACAACACTCACGAAATCACGTCCGGAACAACTTTGGGAACTTTGGTCGTCTGTACCTCGTTCGAATCGCTCAGCTCATTGTCCGGTACGCTGGCACCAGGGGCTCGGGTGCTGGCGGATTCGAGTAGCTCCCCATCACTGGTCGCACTGGAGGTCGGCGCCGCGCGGTACGGCGGGGGAACCGCCGACGGCCGGCGGGTCAAGTTGCCCTGGGGCGGGACTGCCCTGGGCCACTATAGCTTCGCGTCCCTCAACACCCCCGCTTTGAGACTCATGCGGCGGTCTCTCGCGTGGGCATCGGTCCCCAGCGTGTATTCCAGCGTTCGTATCCATTTGCAAATCGGCTCGAACTCAGCGGGCGCGACCGACACGAGCGTCCAACTCCTCAACGCGCCGGAGGCAGGTTGATGATGCGTGCCCCGAATCGCCGCCGCGCGTTCACGCTCGTCGAGATGATGATCGCCCTCATACTGGTCAGCATCACGCTCGTGGCTGCGTTGAATACGGTGGGCGCATCCAAACTCGGGCTGTCCAAGACCGCCGATTTCCAACGGGGACACTTGCTGGCACAAGACCTCATGGTCGAAATCCTCCAGCAGGACTACGCCGACTGGATCGATGGTCTCGACAGCTTTGGACTCAAGGCCGCCGAAGCCGCATCCGGGACGCGCCAACTATTCAACGACGTCGACGACTACCACAACTGGTCAGCCACCCCGCCGCAATACAAGGACGGCACGCCGATGAGCGATCTGTCCACCTGGACGCGAGGCGTGCGGGTGATGTGGGTCAACCCCGACATCCCCGAGCAAATGGCCGTAATCAACCCGGGGTCCAAGAGCATCACTGTCACCGTGATGCACAGCGGCGTCCAAGTCGCCGAGCTGACAGCCATCAGGACGGAGGGCCTGCCGCCGACGGAGGCCTGCTGCTTCAGCACCGGTACTTGTGACGACTTGCGTACTGAGTTGTGCGTTGCACAGGGCGGCACTACACAGGGACCGGATACTCAGTGTATTATCCTTACCTGCTCAGCCACCACGATCCTCCTCGTGGTCACTGACCCGGCGGCCCTGACGGCCGGCGAATCGGCGCGCAAGACGCTCATCGAATCCTGGGGCTATCGGGTGGCGACGATCGCGGCGTCCGATTCGCAGGCCGCGTTTGACGCCGCCACCGCGACGAGTGACGCGGCATACATTCCGGCTGGAATCACGTCGGCGGACTTGGGCACGAAGCTGCTGGATGCGAGTATCGGCGTCGTCAACGAGCATTCTTCCCAGGCATGGGCGTTACAACTCAGCTCGGGCACGATTTTTACGATGGTCTCCAGCAACATCACGGTGTTGGATAACGCCCACTATATCACGTCCGTGTTCAATCTGGGCACGCTCAATATCCTGGGGTCCGCGCAGAGCCTAGTCGTCTTCGGGTCACAGATCGCGCCGGGCGCGCAAGCCCTGAGCGAAGTCGCGCACAACAGCCCCACTTTGATGGTCGCGGAAGCAGGTGTCGAGATGGCCGATGGGAGTTCCGCAGCCGAACGACGCGTGGAGCTGCCGTGGGGCGACGCCACGTTTGACTTGAGCACTTTGACGGCCGACGGGCAGACCATCATGAAGAGGTCCATCGAGTGGGTCGCGAAAGCGTGCGGGGACGGTGTCTGCGATTTGGGCGAGGAGTGTGTGTGCGTCGCAGACTGTGGCGTGCCTGCGGCCTTCGAGCAGCCGGGCGTGACGTGCGCCGACGGGTTTGACAACGATTGTGACGGCGCGACGGACTGCGCCGACATCAACTGCCCGGCCGACCCGGCTTGTCTGGTTCCGGTGTGCGGCGACAGCCTCTGCGCTCCGGGCGAGGACTGCAACAGTTGTGCAGCCGATTGCGCGGGTGTGACGATGGGCAAACCGTCGAAACGATACTGCTGCGGCAACGGTACTCTCGAAAGCGCCGAGGGCGACGGAACAATCTGCGACGGAAACCCGTAGGGCGAATTCGGAATGAAGAATGAAGAATTCAGAATCGCTGACGAGAGTGCCAACGCCATGAGACGACAGCAAACAGCTGCGAACAAGTACAGCCGCCGGGGGTCGTCCTATCTGTTCTTCATGGGCCCGATCATGCTCGTCGCGGTCATCGGGTTGACCGCCTTGATGGCGACCCGGGTCCAGTTGAGGTCCGCCGAGCGGACCAGGGACTCCACGGCCGCTAGATTCTACGCGCAATCCGGGATCGAGCTGGGTATCCTCGACATCAGGAAGAATCCGAACTGGTGGCAGTCGGCGGGCGCTTGGGCCACGAATGTAGCGATCGGCAATGGAACCTACAGCCTCACCGTCGTCGTCGCGCCGGACGTTATCGCACTTGCCGACGGAACCGACCCCGCCCGCCTGATCTCCACCGGCAGGTGTGGGAAAGCGACGCACGTGGTCCAAGTGGATGTCGATACCCGCGGGTTCGTCCCCGGCACCTGGCAGCGCACGATCAAGTGACGAATGCTGCAACGACACGCATGACGACGATCGTCGTCAAGTATAACTGCATTTTCTCGACGAAGCAGTTCGGCTAATTTCTGGGCTCCAAATGCCCGATCAACCTGCTACAATCGGTGTGGAGCACGGGTGAGCTCCTCGTAGTGGCGGGTGCGACCCGCCATAGGCACGAGAAACGCCGTCAACCGGCCCATGACGAATGTCGCCTCGGCACATTGCTGCCCGAAGCGTTGCTCGCCATCGGCCCGTGGGAATATCGGGTGTCCGAATCAGAAGCCCTCGCACGCGCACAGGAACTAGTTGGCTACGAGTTCAAGGATCCAGCGTTGCTCCTGCAGGCGCTGACCCATGCCTCCATTGCGAATTCGCGTCTCTTGAGCAACGAGCGCCTGGAGTTCTTGGGTGACTCCGTGCTCGGGTTGGTCGTGTGCGGTGAGTTGTTCGAGCGCTTCCCCGAGGATCTCGAAGGTGAGCTCACTAAGCTCAAGTCCGTCGTCGTCTCACGCAAGATCTGCGCTGAGATAGCCGACCGACTCGGTCTCACGCCGCTGCTCATTCTCGGAAAGGGGATGAACGGTCGCGACCACGTTCCGATGTCGCTTCGGGCGGCCGTCTTCGAATCGGTCATCGCCGCGATTTTCATCGACGGCGGCTTCGAGATTGCTAGGGAATTCATCCTCAAGCACGCGAACTACTTCATCGAGCAGACCGCCAACGCGGAGCACGAGCAGAATCACAAATCGTCGTTGCAGCAGTTCGCCCAAAAGCGCCTCGCTGCCACTCCGCACTACCTTCAGCTCGACGAGCAAGGTCCAGACCACAGCAAGTGTTTCGAGGTTTGCGTCAGCATCGGCAATCGTCGCTTCCCGGCCGCGTGGGGCCCCAGCAAGAAGGAAGCAGAGCAAAAGGCTGCGCTGAACGCCCTGCACCTCCTCCTCCCCGACGGCTCGCCCGCAGCCGGGGA
>JAJDDU010000424.1 GCA_029260155.1 Phycisphaerae bacterium
GAGGTCCCCGATGACCCCGCGACCCCCGAAGAGCCGGCCCCTCAGATGATCCCCCACGACGGGCCAAACGAGCAGATCTTCGTGCTGGCGACCGACATCGGTGCAAACGCCGAACCCGTCCGCGTCGACTACGACCGCGCGACCGGCATGGCGACCTTCAATCCGGGCGGACGGAACTTCCTGATGTTCGTGCCCGATTCGGACAAGACAGGGCTGTTCGTGTTGTTCAACGAAGATACCGGGCGACCGGCCAGCAACGAGGACCCGCTCCTGTTCTTCGAGGGTCCGATCCAGCGCCCCGACCGGTTCGAGGACTTCTTCAACAACTTCGACGATGACCAGCACTTCGAAGACCCCAACCAACTCGGCGAGTTCGTCGACGGCTTCATCGACGGCATTGCTCCGGACGAGCTGTTCTTCCCGGAAGACGGAGAATTCCTCCCACCGGGTGAGGAGTTCTTCCCCCCGGGTGATGACTTCTTCCCGCCCGACGGCGAATTCCCACCGGATGATGACTTCTTCCCGCCCAACGGCGAATTCCCACCGGATGATGACTTCCCGCCGCCGCCCGGCGACGACGCGTTGCCGCCGCCGCCCGAAGGTGATCAGCCACCCCTCGAACCGGCGCAGTTCGACGACGAAGAGCCAATAGGCTTCCCGGAAGAGGACTTCTTCCCCGGAGATTTCGACGACGGAAATGGGTTCTTCGACTTTGAGGCCGATGCGCTGGTCGAAGACTTCGTCGGAGCACCGCCGTCCGACGGATTCGACCGCGGATTCGACATCATCGTGTCGATCAACGATGTGATCGGCCTGCCGCTGCGCCCGGAACGCTTCACGCACGTATACGGGACCAACGTCCCCAACGAGCGCTATGACGCCGCCGGCGACCCGTTCTACGACGACATCAACGGCAACGGCGAAGAGGATCCCGGCGAACCCACCGCCCAGTTCAGACCGCTCTTGTTCGATCCCAACGACTGGCGATCAACGGACATTCGCCTCTACTATCGCCGCTCCGACAACGGTGCGTCGGTGACGTTTGATGAGATCGATTTCGAAGGGTCAACGCCGAGGGCGTTTGACGGTGTGAGCCTCGTTCCGAGGAACTACCTGCCACGACTGAACGCGTTCCGCTTCTCAAGGCCGAACACCGCCATCAACCTGCTGACCGCGTTCCTTCCGCCCGACTTCTTCGACGGCACCAATTCGCTCGATCGCGACACGAAGATCGACGTCTTGACCGCCATCGCCGTGATCAACCTCATCATGGATCAGGTGTTCAACGTCGAAGCCGACATTGACATAGACGGCCTCGGACCGCTCCAGCGTCGCAAGATGTTGATCGACGCGCACCTCTTCGTCATGCCGGTGGGCGATCCGTTCGTCATGCTGCTAAAGGGCTTCGATCAGCGTACCGTGCCAGCCGTCGAGCCGCAGTAGGCTCAGCGCGCTTGCAGCAAAACAGCTCTTCCGGGGGCGACCGTCACCAAGGCGGTCGCCCCCTTTTGCGTTGGAAAACCGCACTAGGTCGCACGCCGTGCTCAAGATGGCGCACGCAGGGTCTGCGACAACAGTGTGATGGCTTCAGGGTAGGCGATGCACTCCTGCTCGAAGACTCGGTCGGCGAGTGTCTCGGGTGTGTCACTCTCCAACACAGGCACTTCTCGCTGAAGAACAATCGGACCGTGGTCGTACTCGTTGTCGCAGTGATGGACCGTGCAGCCGCTCCTGTCAACGCCCGCCGCCAGGACAGCTTCGTGGACCTTACAGCCGTAGAAACCCTTCCCGCCGAACGCGGGAAGCAGCGCGGGGTGAATGTTTATTACGCGATCGGCAAAGGCCGGCGGAATCCGCCACATGCACGCAAACCCAGCCATGCAGACCAATTCGACTTCCGCCTCTGTCAGCAGGCGTTCGATCTCGTCGTGAAACAGTGGATCGGGAGTGTCCCTACGTGACACTACGTGCGTGGGCAGCCCCACGTCCCGCGCCCGCGCGACGCCCTTGACGCTGCCCCGAGAGCTGATGACGCAGACGACCTCGGCATCGAGCTTGCCGTTTGCGATGCGCTCATGAATGTTTTGAAGCGTTCGCCCGCCGCCGGAGAGCAAGACGCCCAATCGAACCGAGCGGTGCATTACGGGAAAATCCCCCGCTGGTTGTAGACCCTGCCGATGCGCGCGAGCGCCACCCCGTAGGCAGCGTGCCGCAAGGTACACTTGTACTGTTCGCGCGCGGCGTGGACGCGATCGCACATGCCGTCGTACTGCCGCCGCAACCGACGGTCCACCTCGTCAAGCGTCCACGTCTCGTTGTTCTTGTTCTGCACCCACTCAAAGTAACTCACCGTGACGCCGCCGGCGTTGCAGAGGATCGCCGGCAAGACCTCGATGCCCTTGTCGAGCAGGATCGGCTCTGCTGCCGGTTGCGTGGGCCCGTTGGCGGCTTCGACGACTACTTTCGTGTCGAGGATTTCGGCGATCTCCGGTGAGATCATGCGCTCGAGCGCCGCGGGTATGAACATGTCGGTCTTGATGCGATAGAACGCGTCGTGGGAAATCTCGGTGGCATCGGGGTAGCCCTTAATCGACCCATGCTTGGCGACGTAGTCGGACAACTTGTGCGCGTCGATGCCCTTCTCGTCCGCGATGCAGCCCGCATGGTCGAGCACGCCGAGGAGTTTCGAGCCCTTGTCGTGCAGGAGCTTCGCGGCGTTCGAGCCGACGTTGCCGAAGCCGAGCATAGTGTAGCTACACGCCCCGACGTCGAGGCCGATATCGGGCAGCAAGCTATCGAGGACATAGACGACACCCTGCCCGGTGGCTTTCTCGCGACCGAAGCTGCCGCCGCATTCCAGCGTCTTGCCCGTAACCACATTGAGTTGCGATTGGCCGGTGAGCGTGGACCCCAGATTCATGTAGGTGTCCATCATCCAGTCCATCACTTGGGCGCTGGTGCCGACGTCGGGTGCGGGAATGTCGTAGTCCGGGCCGATGTTCGCGCCAAGGGCGAAGATGGTCCGACGCGTGATACGGCATAGTTCCGTCTTGGAGACGGCACGCGGATTGACTTTGACGCCGCCCTTCGCCCCGCCGAACGGCAGGCCGGCGAGCGAGCACTTGAGCGTCATCCATAGCGCAAGCCCGCGTACGTCGTCGAGCGAGACGTCTTCGTGGAAGCGGATGCCGCCCTTGAAGGGGCCCAGGGCGTTGTTGTGCTGAATCCGAAACGCCCGAAATATCTCGAAGCGCCCGTCGTCCATGCGCACCGGGAAATTGACGATGATCGAGTTTTTCGGCTGGGCAAGAATGGACCGAACATAGTCCTCCAGGCCAATGACGTCGGCGGTTTCGTTCACGCTATTGACCGCCATGGCGAAGAGAGACCCCGCCTCCATGGCTGATTCGACCGAGTCGCGGTCGGCAGTAACAACTTCACTTATCGACTGTTTCACATGGCGCTCCGGGAGGACGTTTGCCACATTCGCCCAACACGGACCCTATCCTGCCGAGAGAACGGTCGAATTGCAACCCCACCCGGCTGGGGAAACGTCTATTCCGCCGGACGCGGAGGAATCGCCACGGGTCGCGCGCTCACGACAGCGCGCGCCTGCTCCAGCGGCATCAGGTAGCCACCGTCCGCCCTGCACGCCGCGATCGTTTCGAAGGTCCAGCCATCTTCCACCTTGAACGGACCGACAGCCGTACGCGTCAACGCGGTCAGGCAGCCGCCGGCTTTCAGACGTACGCCGAGATCGCGAATCAGCCCACGAACGTACGTCCCCCGGCCACACGCGACCTCGAAATCGACGACAGGCCATTCGTACGCATGCACGTGCGTCCAGTGAATCGTAATCGACTTCGGCCGCATCGGCGGCGCGTTGGCCTTGCCGACCGTTTTGTACGCCGGCACGCCGCCGAGTTTGACCGCACTGAATCGCGGCGGTGTCTGTTGCGTGCATCCTTCGAACTCCGCTAGGGCGGCGCGGAATTCCGCGGCGGTCGGCTGCGATTCGACGGGCACTTCGATCATCGGCTGCTCGCTGTCAAAGCTATCGCTGGTCACGTCCAGCCGGGCGACCACGCGATAGACCTTGGGCAGGTCCATGATCTGCTCGACGAGTTTGGTGGCCCGACCCTGACAGATTAGTAGGACGCCGTCGGCCAGCGGATCCAGCGTGCCGGCGTGCCCGCTCTTGCGAACCCCGGTGATGTATCGCACGCGATAGATCGCTTTGGCCGACGAGATGCCCGTCGGCTTTGCCAAGTTGATTATTCCGTCGATATCCGCCTCCGACATGCCGTGCTCACTCGTTCCGACGAAGCGTCGCCACCCACGGGTCGCCGGCCGAGTGGTTCGCGACGCGCAGGCTGAAATCCCAGTTGAAGCGGCACGGGTATGTGTATTCGCCGTCGTCCTCCGCGACGAGTTTCAGCGACAGTCCGTTCCACGAGTACTTGCCCGTCGAGGAGTTGCTTTCTTCGCCGACCGTCTCCGTCAGCGCGTAGCGGCCATCGCGGGCGAACGAAATCGCCGCCGGAGCGCGCGAGAGGCTTCGGGCAGGCGGATCGAGTTCGATCACCGTCCACGTACCGTTCAGCCGGCAACCAGCCACAAGACACACGCCGATGATCAGCACCAGCGTCGACTTTGAACCCTTCACGTTTCTCACCTTTGTCAAAAGCAGGCACACGTTCGTCGCGCAAGTATTCACCGACGCACGTCGATGTCAAACGGGCGGCTGCCTGGGTGCGTGCCCTTGGTTTTCGGATGAAGTTAAACTGCAAGATGGCTTCGTTTGGTAATTTCGCCATTGCGTTTCGGAGCGGAAGCCCCGTTTGGGGTCTAGAACCTGGGTTTCGCCGGTTGCTGTTTGGCTTCGTTTGGCGCATGGGGATTCGTGCTCCGGCGCGCGGGCGTTGGTCTTGGCGGCGCGGATGGCGCGCAGCGTCCCCGCATGGTAATAACTACACGTCTGATCTGTGGGTCGTGAGAATTCCACAGCCACGCGCGTTTTTGGGGCAAGAGAGCGTGTTGCGACTTCGGGCGGCGTGCGACTTCCGAAGGCGGCGGATGGGCGCGAGCGGAAGATTGGCGGTGCCCATTTGGTGAATTGGGTATGGTGTTCGCCGAAGCCAGGTCAGAGATCGAGTGTGTGTCCCCCGAACTCTCCCCGAACTCTGTCCAGGTCAGAGATCGAGTGTGTGTCCCCCGAACTCTCCTGATCTGTGGCTCGTGAGAATTCCACAGCCACGGGTGTTTTGGGGCGGGAGAGGGGTTTGGGCTTGGAGTGGCGTGCGGACCGCGAAGGCGTCGATGATCGCGAGCGGGTGATCGGCGGTGCCCAGTTGCTGAATTAGGAATGGTGTCCACCGAACTCCCGCTCCCGGTTTCCTTATCCTCAATGAAACACTTTTCCTACTCGAACTCGACGGTCACCGTGAGCGTGCTGTGTTGGCGAACTTCTCTGAGGGTGCTTTCCGAGGCCAACGTGGAATCCGTGCCGAGTCTGCAATCGCCGCTTGCACCGCTCTGGCAGCCGCCGCCGAGCACTCGAACAAAATACTCGCCGCCGGAGATGCCGCCGACATAGCCGGGCCAAAAGCCGACTTCGATAGCGCCGGCGCCAATGGCGAAGACGTCGGCGATGGGCTCATTCGCGTTCCAAGTTCCACTGAAATCCTGACCGGTAACGTCCGTGCGAACAAACTCCACCGTGTAACCAACGGCGAGCGGATCCACCGGGAACGTGCCGAATAGAAGAGTTCCGACGCTGGCGAATTGCGGCGTGGATTCGTCGCTCGTGTCATAGCTCATCACTTGCATATCAACGGTAAAGATCTTGGCGTCGATCAGGCCATCGGTGCTGTTGCTGTCCACGCTGCTATCTCCATTCGGATTGCCGTCGCCAACTATCTCAGTCGACGGGCAGCCCGCCGTCAGCAACAAGCACAGTTCGCAGCAAAGCGAACAGCGAAGTAGAATCCCGCGCGACAAGCTCAAAACGGTCGATCTTACGCTCATGCGTCTTGCTCCAATTCAATGATGAGGGAAGGCCGAGAGAAGCGAGTTCCTTCCTCGAATCTCCAACTGGTTCGGATGGTCGCGACGTTCGCACCATCCCGGATTTCGGGCGCCGCTCATGCGGCGGCGTCTGCCCGCGCACGATTGCAAAGAGAAACAATCCCTCGTCCGGGCACGGCCGCGGAATGCGCTCAACCGAGGTTTTTCACCATTCCAATACGCGTAGTGTAACACGCGAGCGTCGGGGGATTCAAGGTTGAAGTTGGCGTCTGAACGGCGGCAGCGGATGTTTCGGGCCGGGGCCAGCCTGGACGGCCCCCTTACCCCACAAGCAGGGGGCGAGACGTCTGCCGGCTTGCTCGCGCACACGGGTGGCCGTATGCTCGTCTCGTCTACATACTGCGACGACGCTGCCAGACGAGGGTTATTCGACGATGCCGATCTACGAGTACTGTTGAACGGGACAAAGGGGCAGGCTACTTTAATGAAGAAGTAGCCCGACTCTTTGTCTCGCCCCCTTTGTCTCTGGCAACCGACACAACAGAAACGCGACGGACCGCCAACCGATCCGCCACGCTCGCGTAGGCTGTGGAATTGGCGGCCGCCGTGGTCAAGCACGGCTCAAGCGCGCAGCTGGTTCCCGACCACGCTTGACTCGTCGCGGAAATGCTCTTGTGAACGCGGTTGCGTCCTTCAAAAGCAAGGCGCCAACACTGTCGGCTGTGCCGTCAGGCTGCCTCGCATTGATTGATGGGTTGCGGCCAACACTGCCGCCGCTTCCACGGTTGGCCAGCCGGTGTGCCCGCGACAGTACGCGTGCAGCACGCAATGGCCGATGGCATCGAGTGCGTCGTCGTCCAACGCCGCCACCGGTTCCGGCAGCTTGGCCAATAGCTCATCGAGGTAGGGGTGATCCGATTCATCCATAGCCGGACCTCCAATTGTGAAAGCCCCGCCACGATCCGACTTGCCGCGACTTGGTAGCGGTTGGGACCTCGCGGATACCCACGGGTTGTGACGGCGTTTCGGTAGACGGTGTGTGCGCCCCGCTTGAACGTGTACATGGTCGACACTCCACGTGTTTAAGTTTCTGCATCATATATCGATTCGTTGGCCGGGTCAAGCCCGGCCGGTACTTATCCGGCGAAGCGCAGATTCAGGCCACAGCGTCAACGTGCGACGTGTCGTGTGCCTACGTCCCGCAAAGGCGGATCGGCGTCGCCTTCGTGGTCGAAGGCAGTGATCTCGGGCGTGTCGCGTTGGGCTGCGCGGCAGAGGAAGGCGCCTGCGTCGCCGATGGATATGCCATTGCGGTGGTCGTCCGTGTCGCCGGTGTTTACAACGAAGATCGCGAGGCCGATATCGCTTTGCTCGGGTGGGAGCTTGATTATGACCACGTTGATGCGCAGAAGTCGCTGCGAGCGATTCTGCCACCAAAGGGTACCGGGCATCGCCGCTGGGGCGAGCTCAAGAACTTCATCGCTCGCGAAGACTGGCCCTTGGCGGTGGGTTTGGGTGAGGCGGCGAATCAGCTAGATTCCTCCGGCGCTTCGCTCTGTCGGAATGACGGCGGAGGAACTCCGGTGTCGGGGTGTCTTGGGAACAGGGTCGGGGGTCAGCCTGCTTGCCTGCGTTCTCGGGTGGCCGTATACTCGTCTCGTCTACATCCGGCGGTGACGCTGCCAGACGAGGGTTTTACGACGATGCCGATCTACGAGTACTGTTGCAAGAACTGCGACCAGACATTTGAAGAGTTGGTGCGCTCCAGCGACGCCGGTCGGGTGAAGTGTCCGCACTGCGACTCCAAACGGACCGAGCGGCAGCTGAGTGTTTTTGCCGCACGGACACCAGAAGCGCCCGCGCCGAGTGGCTTCGGCGGTTGCGGCCGATGCGGCGATCCTGAGGGGCCTTGCCAGTCGGGGCTGGGATAGCGCGCATGGCCATCGCTGAAAAACTACCCTCCGCAGTGAAAGTGCCCCTTGCAGGGCTTTTGGCATGGTTGGTGCCGGGGTTGGGGCATCTGTTCGCCGGCGACCGCAAGCGCGGGACCGTCATCCTGGTGACGCTTACGCTCACGTTTTGGACGGGCATCGCCATCGGCGGCGTCCGCTCGACGGTCGACCCACAGCGAAAGAAGCTCTGGTTCATGGCCCAAATCTGCGCAGGGTCCCACACGCTCGCCGCCCTAGGATGGGGCGAGCACGCCCGCGGCGATCTTACCAACGAGCAATTGGCCACCAGTAACTGGGCCAGCACCGAGGTCGCATTGGTCTACACCGGCGTCGCCGGGCTGCTCAATCTGCTGGCCGTCATGGACGCCCTCGTCCGCGCGGACCCCGTG
>JAJDDU010000425.1 GCA_029260155.1 Phycisphaerae bacterium
AAAGTCAAACAGGCTCTACCGGGACGTTTCTCCAGTAACTAATTCGGAGGAGAACCATCATTTTCACCGGGTGTTCCGAGGGATGGTGGGCGAGTCAGTCAAGCAGCACGTGCGTCGTCTGCGGATCGAGCGAGCGGTCCATCGTCTCAAGCACACCGACCAGTCCGTCACTCAGATTGCGTTTGACGCCGGGTATGAAGCGCACGAAGCCTTCACTCGTGCGTTCGGGGCGATGTTCGGGCAGTCCCCGTCACAGTATCGCGGGCAGCACCGAATCGCGCTTCGCGCGGCCGCTCCCTCCGATGTTCATTACGAGCCCGATGGCGAGCTGAAGGATTTCAAGGAACAAGCGTTAGGAGATTCGACCATGAACGTGCGTATCGAGGAGATTCCGTCCATGCAGGTGGCGTTTGTCCGGCACACGGGGCCTTACGACGAGTGCGGCGATGCGTGGGGCAAGTTGATGTCTTGGGCGGGGCCGCGTGGGTTGTGTGGCCCTTCGATGAAGTGTGTGGGTGTCGGCCACGATGATCCGGAAGTGACGCCGCGCGACAAGGTGCGCTACGACGCCGGTCTGGCCGTTGACAGACCCGTTAGCCCGGAAGGTGACGTTGGCGTGCAGGATGTTGGTGGCGGTGAGTATGCGGTGGCCACGCATCGCGGTCCGTACGAGAAGTTGGGGGAAAGTTATGCAAGCCTCTGTGGTCAGTGGTTGGCTGAGAGCGGGCGCGAGATGCGCTCCGCGCCGGCGCTTGAGTTCTATCGCAACAACCCGCAAACCACTCCGCCGGAGGAGTTGCTGACTGACATTTGCATCCCGCTGGCGCCCCGATGAGGTGTGTGGACCGAGAGCTTCCTTGAGGGTCGCCGCTGAACCGGTCCGCGACTTAGGACGTTTGCACTCAGTATTGGCGTGTCAATCCGTCGATACCGAGGGGAGAGTGGACTGCGGTGCTTTTGTGGAGCGGTTTCGGTGCGCGCGTTTGTTACGGGAGCGACGGGATTCATTGGGCGGTGTCTTGTGGACCGGCTTGTTCGGGACGGAGACGACGTTTCGGCGCTGGTGCGCAAAGACGATCATGATCTTCCAGCGACGGTGCGGGTTGCGATCGGGTGCGTTGAGGACGGCCGCGAAGTGCTCGCACAGGCCATGGCGGGGTGTGACGTCGTGTTTCATCTTGCGGCGCGGGTGTCGTTCGATCCGCGCTCTCTAACTGATCTGCTGCGGGTGAATGGTGACGGAACGCGTGAGGTTCTGGCGGCTGCGCGGTCCGCGTCGGTTCCGCGCACGGTGGTCGTGAGCAGTGCGTGTACGATCGGATTGTCCGATCGTCCGGAGAAGCTGCTGGACGAAAACACGCCGCTTGACGCTCGATTGGTCGATCGCAATCCGTACATGCGCAGTAAATGCGCAGCCGAGGCGTGCGCGATGGAGGCGTCGCGCGGCGGACAGTGGGTTGTGATCGTGGACCCGACGACGGTGTTTGGCGCGGGGGATCGGACACTGAATTCGGGCACGCTTGTTCGGCAAGTGGCTCGCGCTGCGGTGCTGCCAGTGCCGCCGGGCGGTTCGAATGTAATCGACGTGGACGACGTCGTGGATGGGCTGTTCGCCGCTGCTCGAGAGGGGCGTTCGGGGAAGCGATACATCCTCGGCGGGGCGAATCTGCGTTTTGGTGAGATTCTCGATTCGGTAGCGTCCGTTGTGGGGCGCCGTCCGGTGATGGTGCCGTTGCCGGGGTTGGCGCGATTGCCGATGACGGTGGCTGCGTGGGTCGTTCAACGGTTGACGGGCAGCCGCCTCATAACGCCTCAAATCGTTGCCGATACATTCGCGTACAAGTTCTTTTCGAGCGAACGCGCCGAAGCGGAGTTGGGCTGGCGGGCGCGGAGGGACTTTACCAGCACGCTGTCGTCTGCGTGGGATTACTACCGCCGCGAGGGGTTGATTACATTGCAGGCTGGAGCGGCGTCATGACGATCGCATGTCCAACGGCGACGGACGTCAAGCGGGCCAATCGGCGTCTCTATGATGCGGTGGCTGACGGTTATGAAGTGGTCGACGGGCGTCGCAACGAAGCGCTCGCCCAGTGGATTCGCGGCAGGCTCTCGCGCTTGGCGGATGCGCACGGTTGCGGGCGTCTTCTCGATCTCGGCAGCGGTTCGGGTGTTGTGACGCGGGAGGGGCGGGGGCTGTTCGATCAGACGATTGCGCTTGATCTGTCGCCCGCGATTCTTGCGGAGGCTGGAGACATCGCGGATGCGCGTGTCGCAGCCGACACCGACGCACTTCCGATTGCCGATGCGTCGGTGGATGTGGTCACGTGCTTCGCGGTTCTGCACCATTTGTTCGACGCGGCGGGCTTGGTTCGCGAGGTCGCTCGGGTGTTGAAGCCGGGCGGCGTATTCTGGTCGGACCACGACATGGATCTTACTTTCTACAATCGGTTTCGGTGGCCGTTGCGGGTCTATCGGCGGTTGCGGGCGGCGGATGTGAAGTACGTGCGGGCGTCGACGGACATTGACGCCGAGACGTACGCCCTTGCGGAATTTCGGGAAGACGGCGTCGACGGGTCTCGGGTGATGGGGCAGCTTCGTGATGCGCGCTTGCGCCCGGAGGCGAAGTTTCACTGGTTCGGGTTGACGGGGCTGACGAACAGTTTGTTTGGGGAGCGGTCGAGCGCTCGCGGGTGGGCGCCGTTGCTTTCCATTACTGCGGTTCGTGAGTGAGCGGGATTGACTCACGGGCTACAACCCGTGGGCGTTGTACTGATTATGTCGCGTGTTGTTCTTATCTATCCGCAGCCGAATCGTATCACGTTTGATACTGCGCACAGCATCAATCTCGGTCTTGCGTACATGGCGGCGTGTCTCGAACGACGGGGGCACTCGGTTGCGATGCACGATTGCAACCTTGAGTCGTTCGAGCTCCTTCTTGAGAAGCTGCGCGACGCGGAGTTGGTAGGGTTCTACGTTATTACGGCCGCAGTCAAGGCGTCGGTGGCGTTGGCGGAGCGAATCAAGAACGATATCAACTCGGAGTGCAAGATCATCTTCGGAGGACCGCATCCAACGTCTCGTCCAGACGAGCTGGCGGATTGGCCTTGCGTCGATTTCGTAGCGGTCGGCGAGGGCGAGGAACTTCTCTGCGATCTGATCGAGAACCTGGACAACGCGCCGGTTCGCGATCGGCTTCAGGGTCTGGCGTATCGGAGAAACGACGGGACGATCGGGCACAACGGCAAGGCGCGTTTTCCAGAGGACTTGGATGCTCTTCCGTTTCCGGCCTATCACCTCATCCCGCACCAGCGAATCGGTCCGACGAGGCCAACGTGGGTCAACGCGCGGAAGTTGGTTTGCGGGTCGATGATGACTTCGCGCGGGTGTCCGTATCGTTGTACGTTCTGCACGTCCGCAGCGGATCAGCCGTTCGGCAAGAAGTTCCGAGTGATGTCGCCCGAACGCGTGGTCGACGAGATCGAGTGGTTGATGCGCGACTACGGCGTGAACTTTGTCGAGTTCCAGGACGACGTGTTCAACCTGATTACGTCTCGTGCCGAGGACATTTGCCGGCTCATCCTCAAGCGGAAGCTGAACATTCGCTGGTCGATTCCGAACGGCATTTCGCGTGTCGAGAACATTACCGAGGATTTCCTGCGTCTCTGTCAGAAATCTGGATGCGTGGATGCCTGGTTCGCGGCGGAGTCGGGCTCGGAGCGGATTCGCAACGAAGTCATCCAAAAGCAAAACACGATCGAGCAAGTTCGCCGAGCGATTGAGGCGTCGAACCGGTTGGGGATTCAGACCGGGGCGTTCTTCATGTTCGGCAGTGCGGACGAGACGCTCGAAGAGATGCAACAGACGATCGATTTTGCAAAGTCGCTTCCTCTGGACCGGGCGCAGTTTACGATCACCACGCCGTTTCCGGGGACGTCGCTGTGGGATCGGATCGATCGTGAAGGGCAGTGGTTGGTTCAGGACTACGATCAGTTTGGCCCGTATGAGAACGTCGTCTATTACGAGATCGGGCGTCTGCGAAAAGAGAACGTTCTGAAGATGTACAAGAAGGCGTTTCGCAGTTTCTATCTGAGACCTTCGTACCTGCTTCGCAAGGCGGCGTTGCGTCGCGAGACCTATACCAATCTGCCGATGCTAATGCGTCAAGCCGTGCAGTTCATGACGTAGAGGTTATATTCCTGGCCCTCCATTGGGTTTGGATCTCTGCGACGAATTCCCCGCTCAAACTGAACCGCCACGCACCGAACCGAATGCACGGCGGTGTGGGACCACGGTGGGGACGCCCCAGCCTCCTACCTGATCGCAGCGAACCTGGCGAACGCCGTCCCCAGAAGGTGGCCTCGCTCGGTCCACTGGGAAGAGAATCCGACTCGCAATGGCGTCACTGGTCGTAGTTGGGCCCAGCGGTTTCGGTCGAGTGACAGTTTCTGTCACTCAGTAGGGGTGTCAGTTTTGGGCGCGATGCCCATGTTTTCTGGAGTCATTGCCCGAGGATAGTCGTTGTGTGGTCCGGCAGAGGCGGGTGTTGCGCCGAAGCGCCTAACGCCGTCATTATCGTTTGGTTTGTGTGGTGACTTGACAGAGGAGGGTTGGGCCGATGATCACGCCGATTTGCTTTCTCGTGCCGGGGACGCCGGTCAGCTTTCAGTCGCGCCGAGAGGCGGTTCGCCAATGGAAAGAGAAGGTGGCGTCCATTGCGCGGACGCACGTGAGCGAGCCGAACGAGGACTCGGAATTCGCGGTGAGCATCACCCACTTTTACCGGGCGCCTCCGCGCTGCGACACGGACAACATGGCCAAGCCGATCTGTGACGCGCTCAACGAAATCATCTATCGTGACGACTGGCAAGTTGTCGAGCGTGTTGCCCGGCGCATTCCTCTGGACCGTAGTTTTTCACTGTGGGGCATGCCTCGAGAGTTGGCGCTCGCGTTGTGCGCGGGGGACGACTTCGTGTACATACGGATCGCGCGTGTGCGGGCCATGACGCTCTGCGCTTCATGGAATCGGTCGAAGCTGGTTTCGGCGTGGTAGCGTGCGCATGCGGCGTCACTCGCCGTAGCGGGCTATGATCTCGCTCGCGGATTTGCCCAGCACGTCGTATTTGCGGCCGCATTCGGTAAAGGCTTCGACCGCTTGGTCGATTTGTTCGGTTGTGTGGCCGGCGGACAGTTGTACACGGATGCGCGCCTGCCCTCGCGGGACCACGGGGAAGTAGAAGCCAATCACGTAGATGCCCTTGGCGTAGAGGTCGCGGGCGAAGTCCTGACTGAGTTTGGCGTTGTACAGCATGATGGGGACGATGGGGTGCTGGCCGGGGCGAATGTCGAATCCGGCTTCGGTCATCCGTGCGCGGAATCGCGTGGTGTTGGCCTCCAAGGTGTCGCGTAATTCGGTCGACTCGGTGAGCAGATCGATTGCTCTGATGGTCGCGGCGACGATGACGGGTGAGAGCGTGTTGGAGAATAGGTAGGGTCGCGATCGCTGGCGCAGCAGGTCGATGATTTCCCGGCGTCCTGAGGTGCATCCGCCGGATGCGCCGCCGAGGGCCTTGCCGAATGTGGTGGTGATAATGTCTACGCGGCCCATCACGTCGCAGTGCTCGTGCGTGCCTCGGCCACGCTTGCCCATAAAGCCGGTGCAGTGGGAATCGTCGACCATTACCATCGCGTCATACTTTTCGGCGAGGTCGCAGATTCCGCCCAGATTGGCGACGTCGCCATCCATACTGAATCCGCCGTCCGTCGCGATCAGGCGATAGCGCGCGTCTGCGTTTTCGTTGAGTTTCTCTTCGAGGCTGGCCATGTCGGCGTGTTGGAAGATGGAGCGTTTGGCTTTGCAGAGCCGGATGCCGTCGATGATAGACGCGTGGTTGAGTTGGTCGGTGATGACGGCGTCGTCGGCTGAGAGGAGGGTCTCGAAGAGGCCGCCGTTGGCGTCGAAGCACGACGTATAGAGGATGGTGTCGTCGGTGCCGAGGAACTCGGAGGTCTTGCGTTCCAGTGTTTTGTGAATGTCCTGGGTCCCGCAGATGAACCGGACGCTGGAGAGCCCGTAGCCGCGTTGGTCGAGAACGTCGCGGGCAGCTTGAAGCAACTCGGGATGAGAGGACAGGCCTAGATAGTTGTTGGCGCAGAAGTTGATCACTTCGGCGGGTGCGGCCGAGGCGGGAAAGCGCACGCTTATCTCTGCCGCCTGGGGCGAGACGATGAGTCGTTCATCTTTGTGCAAGCCGGCTTCGCGGATGCTCGCGAGTTCTTTCACGAGATCGTCTTTGATGCGTCCGTACATGGTTGTGCGTGCCTCCGTAGGGTTTTAGGTCGTTTTCAGACGGTGTGATTGTATGGCTCATCGGAGCGAATTCCAGTGTTGGTGGCGGATCAAGTTTTCTTGCAGAGGATTGTAGGGGAACGCTCCCCTTCGGGTCGCCACCGAACCAGTTATTTACGCTTCTGTTGACGCATCGGTTGCTTGGCTTGATCGGTTCGGGTACGAGAGTTGGGGCGGCGGGGCGACTTGGTTCGAGGAACCGCGTCCGTCGGGCGCTCTTGCAACGGGACAACTTACGCGGAGGCGCGATGTAGACGGATGCCGGGACCGAGTTTTGAGGAATTGGATTACAGGAAGACAGTGCTGGGCGAGCTGATCCTGCGGCGGCGGGTGGTGCGCTCGCTGGATGGCGCAGAGGTGTTCGAGGTCAAACTAGACGGCGAGTTCCTCATGTCCAGCTTGGTCAATGAGGCTGAGATTGCGCTGGCGACCGAAGCGCTGGAGACAATCGAGCATGCGGCGTGCGATGTGCTGGTCGGTGGATTGGGATTGGGGTACACAGCCAGGGCAGCGTTGGATTCCGAGAAAGTGCGGTCGGTGGTGGTCATCGAGTACATCGAGAGTGTCATTGATTGGCACCAGCGACATTTGGTTCCGCTGGGGAAAGGCCTCACCGAAGACGCGCGGTGCAGGCTGATTGAGGGGGATTTCTTCGCGGCGATCATGTCGTCGTCGGACGATTCTCCTGTGGCGGATCTCCGTTTTCACGCGATTCTGCTGGACATCGATCATTCGCCGGAGTGTCTGCTTCAGCCGGCGCACGCGAGATTCTACACGCCCGAGGGATTGGGGCGGTTGGCTGATCGGCTGCATGAGGGCGGCGTATTCGCGGTGTGGTCGGCTGATCCGCCAGACGCGGGGTTTCTAGGCACGCTGCGGTCGGTGTTCGCGGATGTGTGGGTTCGGGAATGCGTGTTTCACAACCCGCTGCAGAACGCTGACGATGTGAACTACATTTTTCTCGCCAAATCGGCGTCGTGATCGATGCGTTAGTCTCGCTTCTCCCAATCGATCGGTAGTTGCGGGTTGTTCTTGAAGGGATTGTACAGCGGATCGCCCAAGATGCTGTGTTGCCACGAGTTGGCGGGCTTGCTGCGGTAAAACGCCTCGACCAACGTGTACTGCCCGGTGAGCAGCGACCCGAAGAAGCGCGTCGGCATCGGAAACGACTCCAAGTACGGCTCCGCTGTCGGACCGAAAGTCGCCGCGGCCCCATCCGCGAGTAGCTCCTTACACCAATACGCCTTGCTTGCGTCGCGCAGGCTGACCAGCTCGAAACTGGCCAGGTGAGCAGCCACCGCGCCTTCAACGAAATCGAATGCGTCGACGTACTGAGCGAGACTGTACCACCCGCAGTACAACGCCGCCTGCGGACAGGACCCGGGAGAAAAGACGGCGGATCGCTGATCGAGCACGACGGACATCTTCGTTCGCGTACGCACGATCTTTGCGAGGTCGATCATGTCGTGGTCGTATGTGACGTACCCCTCTTCGCGGGTCAGTCCGCGGGCGTCGATGTAAAACGTGCCGCGCAGCCCGCGTGCCTCGGTCTCGATGGCCTGGTCGATCATGCGGCGGGCCACTTCGGGCGTAGGACCGTCGATGCGCCCTACCATCAGCGTTCGCCCGGCGAGCGATTTTTGATCGGCGGGAGCGTACGCGTACAGGCCGTTCTGACACCAGAGTCTCAGCGGGTAGTCGTCCACCAGCACCATGGCCAGCTCACTGTCGAAGGCTGCGTGCGAATCCGTCACGCGAAGGGCATCGATTCGCTGGAATACCGCCTTCGACACACCGTACAGTCCCGAGGCATCACGGATCAAGGGGATGGCTGCATCGAACTCAGCCGCGGACGAACCAGCCGCAATCAGCCGGTCGATTTCGTGCGACGTCTTGCTCACCGCCTCTGCCGCAGAACGCAAACGTGGGATCGACTTCGGTGCGAGTCGCGATGAGTTTTTCTGGGCGCTTAGCAGCAGGCTCCCAACACCCTCCGCCCGCGCGATGAAGCCCAGTGTCGTCTTGCCCGCCCGCCGCGCGTCGTCGCCCGTCAGACCCTGATAGAGTCGCGTAAGCGTGACACGCTCGCGCTGATAGTGATCATAAACACTCTCGATCTGGCTTCGTGAGACATTGCGTTTGGCCGGCGTCTGGACGCGGCCTGGCGACGGCGCTTTGCTCCGCGGACGGCCGCTTCGCTCTATCTCTTCAATCAACGCGTCAAACGCCACGACCGTCTCAGCCAACAGTTGCTCAAGCGCATCGATACGACGCAGGGTGGCTTCATCGGGGCGAAAGGCGCCGACGCGCAGCGGGATGTCATAACATGTGACCAGGCACCGAATGTCGGCGCCCCACGAATGATGCGATAGAAAATCACGCACGCCCGGGCGGACACCCTTGTCGTAACGACTGCGGGTGAGAGATTCCGAAAGAGGCAGCGACAGGCCGAGCAAGTGGTCGGTCGGAATCCCGCGCACGCGTGCGTAGTACTTCGCCAAATCAACGGACACTTTGCTGTCCGAGTTGTACAACACGACACACTGCGCGGGCGTCAGTTCACACGCCGCCCGCTGCGCCGGTAGCACCGCAACAAGAACACTCGCTGCCACAATTAGCCCGTGCATACACATCCGCCATCGTCAGAAAACTCGAGTTGAGTCCAGAAGAATACACACCGGGCCGTCGTTGTTCGAGCGTACGTCCATCGAGGCTCCGAACTTTCCGCGCGCGACGGGCAGTCCTTGCTCCGCGAGAATGTCGCAGACCCGTTCGTACAGCGGCTTGGCCTCCTCCGGCCGGGCCGCGTCGTCGAACGACGGTCGTCGGCCACGTCGCGCATCACCCGCGATGGTGAACGCGCTGACCACCAGGATCGAACCGCCGACATCGACGACATCGCGATTCATCGGCTTGAGATCGTCTGGAAAGATGCGCAAGTGACGAATCTTGTCCGCGATGAAACGCGCCTCCCGCTCGTCGTCACCCGAGACGACACCCAGATAGACGAGCAGCCCCTTGTCGATCCGGGCTGTCATCGTGGTGTCGATCGCAACCGACGCTTCGTGGACTCGCTGCACAACCGCACGCATGCGTCACTCCCGCGTGACCGGCGCTTGCACGCCGGTCTTGTAGTAATCCACCAGCGTCTGCGCATGCTCGGCAATCATCTTGCGCAAGTCCTCCGGTTCAGTCACGACAGCCTGATCACCGTAGCCGAGAATCCACCACGAAATCTCGTCGATTCCGTCAACGTCAACCTCAAACACCAGCGACCCGTCCGACCGCCGTCTCGTGCGCTGTGTCTTGTGCCACACGACCTCTTCGACGTTGCCCGCGACCTTGGCGCTGAAGTGAACCTCCACGTGATATCGGCGGCTGCCGCGCACCATGCTCCACGCGTGGCCGAAGTAGTCGTCGAGGTTGAAGTCGGTCGGCCGATCGAACGAACGGTCCAGAGCGGTCAACGCAAGGATGCGTTCGAGCTTGAACAAACGGACTTCGCCGTGCTTCTCGGAGTGCCCGACGACGTACCAGCCTCGTCTGCGGAACATCACGCGGTACGGATGCAGCACCGTTTCGATTTCCGCCTTGTCATAATAGGAATCGTACTGGATTCGAAGCATCTGAGCATTGGCAATGGCCTCCTCGATGCGAAGCAGCGCGTCCGCCACCGCGTCCACATCCGACACTTGCAGCCCGCAGACCTCCACGCCTGCGAGCAGCGCGCCGCAGTGCGCACGGATGTCTGCAGGCAATGCCGATTCGATCTTCAGCCCCGCTGACAGAGCGGACGATGCCAGCGGAACGATACGATCGTTGATCATGTTCCGCGTAATGAACAACAGGGAGAGCGCCTCTTCCAAGGATAGGTTCAACGGCTGCAGAAAATGGGCGTGGTCGATGCGGTAGCGCTCGGTTTCCGCATCGTATAGGCAGTCGATGCCCGCGTCCTTCAACACGCCGATGTCGCGAAAGACCGTCCGCCGACTGACATTCATCGCCTCGGCCAGCACGTCGACTCCGCATTGTCGCCCGCTTTGCAGGGTCTGCACGATGCGGATCAATCGATGTGCACGCGTCAGCTTCATATCTCAATCTCCCCGACGGACCCCGGCGAAATCCATCTCGAAGCCGATCCCTGATGCACCGTCGAGACAAGAGGCCTTGCGCGCACATACACGAATACGACCAGCGAAAAGCCGACGAGAATGCCGAGCATGCCAAAACCCGCCCGCCTCGAAACACGACCCGACCACAACACCACCAGCAGCAGGAAAAGGTGTGCCCCGACGGAGGCGGTCACCCGCCCGAGCGAATCGTCAAAAACTCCCACCGCGCCAAGGCGAGGCCACACCGCCATCACCGATCCGTTAATCAACGCCAAGCACGCCACGAAAAAAGAGAACCGGGCGCACAGTTTCGCGATCCGCCCCGCAGCCGTCCAAGCCACCCCGTCATCTAATTGCTGCTGCCAGACCTGACCGATCCAAATCCAAAAACCGGCCATCACAGCGAGTCCCACCATCAGCGCGGTGAACACCATCGGAAAACCGACCTCAGCCGCGACCGGTTTCGAGGGCAAGAACAGCAAGCACGCGGCCGCAACACCAAGCGTCGTCAGTCCCATGGCTGCTTCGGCGAGATTGACGCTCCATCGCCGACCCGCCAGAGAGAACACCGCCGCACCCGAAGTCACGCCGCAAGCCGACAGAACCAACGCCCGAACCCACCCCGACACCGCGCCCACCGACGCAGCCGACGCCAACTCGTAGCAAGTCAACAGTACGAGAACAACGCCCACAGCTCCAGCCGATTTGCGAAACGCGGGCCAAGTGACATGATCGACAAGCAGATCGTCTGGATTCTCGTGCATCGCACACCACCGCGCCCGACGGATCACCATCCCCTCGGCAACGACGAACCCACACAGCACTGCCGTCAGGCCCGCCACCACCAGCAGCGTCCCGCCCGAACGTTCAGCCGGTCCGAACTCCTCTTGCTGATACAGCGGAATCGAAAACCCGGCCCACACCACGCCCCACACCAGCAGCCAGAACAGACATGAGATCAGCCGTCGATCACCCGTCACGCGCAGACCCGCAACGCAGATCACCGCAAGCCCCGCAAACACAGTCAACCCGCCAGCGGTCATCTGTCACGCATCGAATAATGGATTGGGGTCCCTTTTAGCAGCGACCCGCAGGGGATCGTTCCTTGACGAACACCGGCGCCTTTTTGTCGCCCTTGTATGCCGTGAGGACCGGCTGCTGGTCGTCGACGCGCGCTCGAAGGTAGGCTGCGACTTCGGGAAGCACGCTGTCCGCCGGAGCGAGCGAACTGTCCCACAGCTTAGGCCACTCAAACGTCAGGTACCCCTGATATCCAACTCCCTTAATCAAATTAATCGTCCGATCCCACCCCACGTCCCCTTGACCCGGAAGCGCATAGCCGCCCGACATGAAACCCGTCTCATCGAACCGAGCGTCGCACACATGGATCATCCCAAGCCGACTCCCCAATCGCGGAATCGAAGTCGTCGGCTTCTCCAGCAAGGTCATGGCCACGCACGGACTCCAGCAGACGCCGATGGCGGGGTGACAGACGCTGTCGCACAGAAACCACAGATCGGCGCTGCCCGAGAAATCGCCCCCGTTTTGAACCAGAAGCACCACCCCGTGCTCCGCCGCCAGCGGCGCCAGTTTCGACAATTCCGCAGCCGCGCGGGCTAGCGTCTTGTTGTGGGGTTCACCGTTTACAGTTTCCCCCGCGAACACGCGGACGGACGGGCAGCCCAGTTTGGCCGCGAGCACGATTGTCTCTTCCAACGCGACGCGGTTGCGCGCCAGTTCCTTGCGATCTCGCGAAGAGAACGAGCAACTCGTACCCAGACAGGTAAGCTCTACGTTGTTGGATTTGAACAACTGACGCGTCGCCTGCGGGTTCCCTGCCAACTCCGGCACGCGCGCCAGATCCAGCTCACCCCGAAGCCCCCGCAGCTCAACGCCATCGAACCCGTATTCCGACGCCTTCGCAACGACGGTCGCAAGATCCCAACTCGGACAAACCAGCGAACTAAAACCGATCTTCATCGCCATCACTTTTCCAAAAAAAACGCCGTCGCCACGCCCCAGACGGTGCAACAATCCCAAGGACAGCGTTACGGTATCATCTTCCCCCCCACCGTCAACGCACACCGTACATCGAAGGGCAAGCCCACTCCTCGATTCGCCAGATCAGCAGTACAGCGCAGTGTTGCGCATTCCGCCGTCTTCGAGCCCCAAGCACCACCGCCCGGTGCCGCCTTCCACGGCCGTAGAACGGTCGAAGGACGCCGGAACAAGACTTCGCGCTGTACCGCTCAGACACGACGATCCCGACAGTAATTGGCCATCTACGCAATAATGTTGCGACGACGTCGTTGCTCTTGCTAGAGTAGTGTCAGTCTCTACGCCACGGGCTGCGGTACGCCCGAGACGATGTGCACCAGTCTGCGGAGGAGCACGAAGTGATACTCAAATGGCAGTTCATTCTCCTGGCCACCGTCGCGATTGCCGTTTTCACCAACGAAACCGGCGCCACACGGGAAGACCTGCTAACGCCAGAGTATTACGTGTCCGGCGAGTCTTCCCCCTTCAGGGAGGAAGTAGACGGATTCCTGTTCTGTGTTCGACAGGAGCGTTTTCATCATCCTCTGGCCAATGAAGCAGGGGAAACACCTGCGTTCAACGTCCCAGCCAACGGCGTGTTCGAGGCAGGCAGAGGCCCTGGTGGAACCGCCGAATACCACGGGGCCGTCGATCTGCATGTGGGAAACCAGGCAACGGCAGTCGATCTGTTCGCGGCTCACGACGGCGTGGTCAGCACGTTCAGAGATGCGCCGCGATACCGTCACTACGTGGCGATTACCAAGACGGTCGAGAATTGTGGGCAAATGGTCGGAAAGCTGGTCACAATCTACGCGCACATCGACCTGGACCTGGACGAAGCCGACACTCTGTTCCTCGACGGGCAATACGTCAGCAAGGGCGATCTGGTTTCTCGAAATCTGTACGCCAATACCGTTGGCGGACCTCATGTGCATTTTGAGGTGCGGTATTACCGGCCGGGCGACGTTGGGGATGAGAGGTTCTACGGTTCGCCCTTTGGACCCGGCGGCGGAAACCCCGACCTCACAGAGCCGTCAGCAGGGCCTTGGTCCTTTGGGTTTTGGAACCCCGGCGTGGGGTATGGTCATGCGAATCCGCAAAACCACGTGGCACTCGTCCCCGAGCTGCCCGGTGATCTCGACATCGACGGCGATGCTGACATCGACGACTTCGCCTTGTTCGTCGATTGCGTGGCCGGGCCGGGTGTCACCATGCTGCCGCCGGGCGTCGATCCCGCACATTTTGACAATGCCGACCTCGACGACGACGGCGACGTGGATATGGCGGACTTCGCCCGCTTCCAGATCGATTGGGCCGATTCACAGTAAGCGTCGGCGCAAGATCAGTCCTCCCGATCACCGTACGTTGAAGTACTTCGCTTGCGGGTGGTGGGTGATGAGGGCGGTGGTGGATTGCTCGGGGTGCAGTTGGAATTCCTCGGAGAGCGTCACGCCAATGCGCTCGGGGTCGAGGAGCGGCCAGACCTTGACCTGATCCTCAAGGCGCGGGCAGGCGGGGTAGCCGAAACTGTAGCGCGAACCGCGATAGCGCTGCTGCAAGATCTGCTGCCGATCACGTGCGTCGTCGCCGGCGATGCTCAACTCGACGCGGATCTGCTTATGCATGTACTCGGCCATCGCTTCAGCCGTTTCAACGCCCAGGCCATGCAGATGGAGATAGTCGACGTACTTGTTTTCTTCAAACCACGCACGCTCGACATCGCTGACGCGCGGACCGGCGGTGACGATCATGAAGGCGACCACGTCCATCTCGTCGCTGCTGATGGGGCGGAAGAAATCACTGAGACACCAAAAAGGCGACTTGCCCTGCCGCGGAAACTCGAAACGGGCCAACTCGTGTCCGTGGTCGTCGGGATCGAAGACGATCAGTTCGTCGCCATCGGACTGCGCGGGCCAATAGCCGTAAATGGCGCTGGGCGTGATGATCGCCTCGTCAATACAACGCGTCACGAGGTCGCGATAGATCTTACGAACATCAGTGTCGATAAACCGCTTGAAGTCTTCCGGCGTGCGATCGCCCCGGCGGTATTGCCACTGCACATTGAAGAGCATCTTCTCGTTGACGTAGGCGAGGGCGGCCTTGAGTTCGATCCGCTCGACGACGCGCACCCCCCAGAACGGCGGAGTGGGGATGGGAACATCGCGCGCGATGCCGGAACTTGGCGGGTGCGGGTGTCGCGTCTTCGCGTCATCCTTGGTGGGTGAATCAGCGGCGCGTGGTGCAGTCTCAATCGGTGCCGGCACGGAAGTGTCGCCTTCTGCAATGCGGCTTAGGATGTTCAGCCCCTCAAATGCGTCCTTGGCGTAGTACAGCGGTCCCGCGTATTCAGGACGCAGATCGTGCTCGACGTAGCGGCGTGTAAGGGCAGCGCCGCCGAGGATCACCGGGACATCGATCCCCCGCTCGGTGAGCACCGCCAAGTTCTCGCGCATCACGACGGTGGACTTGACCAACAAGCCGCTGAGTCCGATGACATCGGACTTCTTCTCCTCCCAGGCGTCGATGATGCTGTTGATCGGCTGCTTGATGCCGAGGTTGTGTACGGTGTAGCCGTTGTTGGTCAGGACGATGTCGACAAGGTTCTTGCCGATG
>JAJDDU010000426.1 GCA_029260155.1 Phycisphaerae bacterium
ATCGCCGCGCGGAACCGTGGTTTGGGCGACGAGACTCCAACGTTTACTCCATTCCGGTCGGTGGCGGTGAGATTGAGCGCATGTTCGACGTAAGTGGCAAACTCGCGTATCCGGCGGTCAGTGGTGATGGCGAGGCGATCGCAGCCATCGGGTACACGGCTGATTCGAATGCCATCCGCTCGTACGATCAAAACGACGTGCTGCTTAAGCGCGGCGAAGCCGTTACCAACCTGACCGGCGATTTTGATTTTGACATCGGTGATTCGATCGGCACGGACGCGCCGGCTCCTATCGCGAGCGGATCGGAGCACCTTCGGTTCATCCGCAACGACCGATTCATCGTGACGCAAGCGTCGCGCAGAGGCCGATGCGCCTTGGTGGAGCTGGACGTGCAATCGCGTGCGGTCCGCGACCTCGTGGCGGGTGAATTCGAGGTCGTTTCGTGGAGCGCGTCGCGAGAGGCTGGGCGTTTCGCGCTGATTATTGCGAGCCCCGAGAGCCCGGGCGATTTGTACGTCTGTGACTATGGATCGAAACCGCGGCGGATCGGACGAATTGGATCCGATGCTCTGTCCGGCATTACGCTCAGCAAGCCGGAAGAAATCGGATACGACAGTTTCGATGGTAGCAAGATCAATGGATGGGTGTTGAAGCCGCCGGATTTCGAGACGGGAAAGAAGTATCCCATGGTGCTGCAAATCCACGGTGGGCCCCACATGGCGTACGGGTATGGGTTCTTTCAAGAGTTTCATCTTCTGGCGGCGCGCGGCTTTGTGGTCTTGTATGTGAATCCGCGAGGGAGCACGAGTTACGGCCAGACGTTCGGCAATCTCGTCCAATACGACTATCCAGGTGCCGACTATCGAGACCTAATGGCTGGGGTTGATCATGTGCTTGCGATGGGTTTCGTTGACGAGGCGCGTATCGGCATCACCGGGGGCAGCGGAGGAGGCTTGCTCACCAACTGGGCGATTACTCAGACGGATCGATTTGCTGCGGCTGTGACGCAACGATGCGTTTCGGATTGGGCGAGCTTTTACTATACGTCGGACATGGTGCTGTTCACGCCGACGTGGTTCCGCGGCGTGCCGTTCTCAGACCCGGACGAGTTCGCTGCTCGCTCGCCGATCACACACGCCGAGAAGATCAACACGCCGCTCATGATCATCCACTCCGAGGAGGACTACCGAACGCCAATCTCCCAAGCCGAAGCCATGTTCCGCGCCCTCATCGCCCAGCGCAAGCCGGTCGTTATGGTGCGATTTCCAGGCGAGAGTCACGGTCTGTCGCGCACGGGCAAGCCGTCGATGCGAATCGAGCGGATGGATCACATCGTAAACTGGTTCGAGATGTTCCTGACGGGCCGAGTGGTAGAGCGATACGGAGACGAGCTGCAGGCCATCGCAAAGCAGCTTCACGCAACGACCGCGCCTACCACGATCCCGTGATGCAACCGTCGCGACCGAGCAAGAACGCAGGTGGGGGGGCCGCCCTACCCTTTCGCACACAATCGCGTATGATGGCTGGCATGTCTGTGGCTAGAATTCAATCGTTCCTACAGGACTTTCGTTGGGATCACCGATGAGCCATACCACGCGCATATTACTCGCCAAGATCGGCCTTGATGGACATGATCGCGGCGTCAAAGTGTTGGCACGCAGCTTTCGCGAGGCTGGGTTTGAAGTCATCTATACCGGGCTTTGGCAGACTTGCGAGGCCACAATGTTCGCTGCCATGCAGGAGGATGTCGATCTTGTCGGCGTGAGCCTGCTGTCCGCAGCGCACATGACGGTGGTGCCGGAGTTGATGAAACACCGCAAGGTGCTCGGCGTCGAGTCGATCCCCGTACTACTCGGCGGGATCATCCCCGAAAAGGACCATGAAGCCGTGCGCGAGATGGGCGTGGCGGCCGTATTCAACCCCGGATCGTCGGTCAACGACATCATCACCACCGTTCGCGAGATCGCAGCCGCAAACCACGAGCCCAAGTGCGAGGAGCTGACCGGCGGATATGAAGAACGTGATCCTGTCGCGTTGGCGCGGTTGATCACGCATATTCAGCGTGGTCGCTCGCTCGATGGCTGGTCGCCTCCGAAGGGCAAGGCCACGGTTGTCGGCATCACCGGTGCACCCGGGGTCGGCAAGAGTTCCTTTATCGGCAAGCTCGGCGAGGAACTGCGTACGCGCGATCTGAAGGTGGCAGTCATCGCAGTCGACCCCACGTCCCCGATCACCGGTGGAGCACTGCTCGGCGATCGCTTGCGTATGATGCACGGCAAGCCTGGAGCGGACTTTTTCATCCGAAGCATGGCGTCGGCCGACGTACAGGGCGGGCTGGGTCCTCGGTGTCGCGACATCATCAATTTGGTCAATGGCTTCGGATTCGATATCATTCTCGTCGAAACGGTCGGTGCTGGTCAGGCCGATGTCACCATCCGCGAGATCGCCGACAATGTGGTGCTCTTGGTCATGCCGGAATCGGGCGATTCGATTCAGTTCTCCAAGGCCGGCATCATGGAGATAGCCACGCACTTCGTCCTCAATAAGTGCGATCTCGACGGTGCGGACGCAACGCATGCGCAGATGATCAGCGCCTTGGGCGACCAGAGACCCATTCACCGCGTGAGCACGGTCAACGGTGAGGGGATTCCCGCGGTGGCCGACTGGCTCGCTGGAACGAAGACTTAACAACCAACAGGGCCAATCGCATGATTCGCAATCGATGGACCCGGTGTACCAACCGTGCAACCGCCATGATCCTGGTGGCACTCGCCGGCTGCCAGGCTCAGCAAAAGGCAGATCGCTTCGAAGAACAGAAGTCAACCGATGAACTCGTCGCCCAAACGATCGACCGCCTCAAAACCGCCGATTCGGGTTTGGAAGAGTTCTTCGATACCGCGCGAGGCTATGCGGTGTTTCCCACCGTCGGCAAAGCAGCCTGGATCGTCGGCGGGGCCCATGGCTCGGGTCTCGTCTTCGAACGCGGCCAACGCATTGGCCACTCCACCCTAACGCAGTTATCCGTCGGCGTTCAGTTCGGAGGACAAGCCTACAGCGAAGTCATCTTCTTCGCCGACGAGACCATGCTCGCCGACTTCAAGCGCGGCCAGTTCGAGCTCGGCGCCCAGGCCTCGGCCGTCGCGATCACCCTCGGCGCGTCGGCCGACGCCGACTACGATAACGGGATCGCCATTTTTACACTCCCCAAAGGAGGCCTGCTCTTGGACCTCTCAGTTGGCGGCCAAAAGTTTACGTTTGATTCCGATGAGGGCTCCGCCGCACCTTGAGTGATGGACGATGTCGCGCGATATCGCGTGATTCCGTCACGCATCGAAGTCCCATCGCCTACACAATCACACACGCACGCCGCTGTGGATCCCTGTCGAGAATTGTCGATTAGCGTGCAAAGGCACGACGCATCTCCGATGACAGTGTAGACTCTAGTGGTTGATTGTGGTCGCTTGGACTCTCATCGGAACGAACGGAGGAAGAACTATGACGACATTGAATTCGCGCGCGGTGTGCGTTCTCCTGGCAGCTGCGATGCTGCCGCTGCCCGCCTGGGCCCAGCTGCCGGGCCAATCGAAGAGAATCGCCCACTTCCACCTCAGCGGACAGATCACCGAAACGCCGCAGGAAGACCCCTTCGGTCTGATGGCCGGTAAAGCCACGTCGCTCAAGGGCCTGCTCAAACGGCTCGGCAAGGCCCGCAAGGACGAATCGGTCAAGGCTGTCATGCTGACCACTTCGGGCATGGCCATGGGTGCAGCGCAGGTCGAAGAGCTGCGCGACGAATTGAACAAGTTCCGCGCCTTGGATAAGCGCGTCTTCGTGCACGTCGAATCGCTCAATACTTGGCAATACGCCCTGCTCTCAGCCGCCAGCGACCTCAGCATCGTGCCCACCGCGGACCTCTGGCTGACCGGAATGTACGGCGAAGGCCTGTACGCAAAAGACCTGTTGGACAAACTCGGTTGTATGGCGGACATCATCCACATCGGCGACTACAAGTCCGCAGGCGAGACGTTTACCCGCACCGGACCCAGCGAGGCCGCGATGGAGAACATCGATTGGCTATTCGACGGTCTGTACGATGGCTTGGTCGCAATGATCGCCGAGTCCCGAGGCATGTCTCCAAAACAGGTGCTCGCCGCGCTCGACGACGGCCCGTACACAGCTGAGGCGGCGCTCAAAGCCGGGCTCGTCGATTCCGTTAAGTATCGCGACGAATTCGTTGACGAAATCAGAAGCGTCTACGGACGCGACATCGAGATCGACAACCGTTACGGCGAGGACGACGGCGTCAACATCGACTTCTCGAATCCGTTCGCGTTTTTCTCGGTGCTCGGCGAGATGCTCGGTGGCAAGACCGGAAAAGACCGCGAGCCGAGCATCGGCATCGTCTACGTTGAAGGCGCGATCGTGCCGGGTTATGGCCAACCCAGCCCCTTCGGCGGATCCAGCGGCGCGTTCAGCGGTGACATCCGCAATGCACTGCGCGAAGCCGCCGACGACGACTCGGTCAAGGCCGTCGTATTGCGCGTCGACTCGCCGGGCGGATCGGCACTTGCCAGCGAAATCATCCTGCGGGCGACCGAGGAAGTCCACGACAAGAAACCGCTCATCGTTTCGATGGGAAACGTGGCTGCCAGCGGCGGTTACTACGTCGCCTGCGGGTCGGACGCCATTTTCGCCGACGCCACGACCATCACCGGTTCCATCGGCGTCGTCGGTGGGAAGATCATCACCAACGGCCTGTGGAACAAGATCGGCGTCAACTGGGTGCCATTCAAACGCGGACGTAACTCGGATCTGATGAACTCGCGCGAGGCGTTCAGCGATGCGCAGCGCAAGAAGATCCACGATTGGATGTATGAAATCTACGAGGTCTTCCTTGGCCACGTACGCACCTGTCGCGGCGACAAACTCACCAAAGAACTCAATGACTTGGCCGGCGGCCGCGTCTACACTGGCAAGCAAGCCTTGGACCTCGGCTTGGTCGACAAAATCGGCGGCCTGCACGACGCCGTCGAGTTCGCCGCGCGACAAGCCAAAATCAGCGACTACGAAGTACGCACCATTCCCGAACCCAAGGACTTCTTTCAGACACTCATGGGCGAGCTGAGCGGCAAGGGCGCCCGCCCGTCCGACGTCTCCGTGCGAGCAGGTCTCTCACTGTTCGCCGGAAAATCGCCCCTGCTCGACTCGTTGCTGCCCATGCTGGAGCAGCTCGAGCCCATGCGTGCCCAAGCCATGAGGCGAACTCTACAGCGGATCGAACTGCTCCGCACCGAGAGCGTCCTCACCGTAATGCCCATGGAAATCGTCGTTCGGTAAGACCTCGTGACGCCCCTGTATGGCACCGGTTGCAGACCAGTGCCACACAGGGGCACTTGATTCCACATTCGAGCATGTGATCGCGTGACCAGAATAGAAAACTACGTCGGCGGCAAGTCGGTCCCGCCGTCCTCGCGGGAGTACATCGACGACGTCGATCCTTCCACAGGCACGGTACACGCGCAAGTCCCCGACAGCAACGCAGCCGACGTGACGCACGCCGTCGCCGCAGCCGAGGAAGCGTTTCCCGCTTGGTCGCGTTTGCCGGCGATTGACCGGTCGGCTGTGCTATTGAGAATCGCCGACGGAATCGAGTCGCGGCTGGAAGCGTTCGCGGAGGCGGAGTGCATCGACAGCGGCAAGCCGCTGAGTTTGGCACGCTCGGTCGACATCCCGCGTGCGGCCAGCAACTTCCGATTCTTCGCGACGGCGATCCTGCACACGAGTTCCGAGTGCCACGATACGGACGGCGTCGCGCTCAACTATACCCTGCGTCGTCCTCGCGGGGTGGCCGGGCTCATCTCGCCTTGGAATCTGCCGCTGTACTTGCTCAGCTGGAAAATCGCGCCCGCGATCGCGACCGGCAACACCGCCATAGCCAAACCGTCCGAGATTACACCAATGACGGCCCACATGCTCGCTGAGGTTTGCAGGGAAGCCGATCTCCCCCCGGGTGTGCTGAACATCGTGCACGGTCTCGGTGCAAAGGTCGGCCAAGCCATCACCGAGCACCCGCGCGTCCCGACGATCTCGTTCACGGGCGGAACGGTTACTGGTGCACACGTGGCCAGGTCCGCCGCGCCGCTGTTTAAGAAGGTGTCACTCGAGTTGGGTGGGACGAACGCCAACATCGTGTTCGCGGACGCGGACATGGATCGCGCAGTGACGACCAGCGTCCGTGCCGCCTTCACCAACCAAGGCCAAATCTGCCTGTGCGGATCACGGATTCTCGTGGAGCGAAGTGCATACGCCGAGTTTGTCGAGCGCTTCGTCAGCATCGCACGCGAACTAACAGTCGGAGATCCGTTGGAGCGGGACACCGACCAGGGCGCGCTGGCATCTGCCGCGCAGCTGGAGAAGGTCGAGCGGTACGTCTGCCTCGCCGCGGAGGAAGGCGGGACCGTTCTTTGCGGTGGAAGTCGTCCGCAGATCACCGGCCGGTGCGAAAACGGCTACTTCTTCAAGCCGACGCTCATCGCGGGGCTTGGCCCTGGGGCGCGTGTCAACCAGGAAGAAATCTTCGGACCCGTCGCTACCATCGCGCCATTCGAATCCGAGGACGAAGCCGTCGCCATCGCCAACGGCACTGCTTACGGTTTGTCCGCGTCGATCTGGACAGCGGACGTGACCCGCGCTCATCGCGTAGCCAATCGCATCGAAGCCGGAACGATCTGGGTGAACTGTTGGCTTCTGCGCGATTTGCGCGTACCGTTCGGCGGCACGAAGCAGAGCGGTGTTGGTCGCGAGGGCGGTGACGAAGCGCTGCGGTTCTACACCGAGCCCAAGAATGTTTGCATCCACATGGGCGACCTTCAGACAAGCGAAAGGACTGAGAATCGTGGCTGAGTCGAAATTGAGCGAGCGCGCCCCGGAACCAGTGGGCGCCTTTCCGCATGCCAAGCGCGTGGGAAAACTGCTCTTTCTCTCAGGGATCGGCCCCCGCAAACGCGGAACACCCGACATCCCCGGAGTGACACTGAACGACGCCGGCGACGTAATTGATAGCGACATTGCCGCGCAGACGATGGCGGTCTTCGAGAACGTGCGATTCGTTCTTGAGGACGCCGGCGCGACGTGGGGCGACATCGTCGACGTTCAGGTCTTCCTAACCAACATGAAACGCGACTTCGGCACGTTCAATCGACTTTACGCCGACCACTTCGCGGGTCCGGGCAAACCCAACCCCACGCGCACGACGATCGAAGTCGGCGCGCTGCCCACGCCCATCGCCGTGGAATTGAAGGTCATCGCGGCAATCCAAGGCGGATAGCAATCCCCGCTACAACCGATGTCGAACCGCCCACAGGTCTGGGAAAATCGGCTGAAACAAAGACGCCTTCAGGAAGTCCACGCCCAAACTCCCGCCCGTGCCGGTCTTGTTGCCGATGGTACGCTCCACTGCCTTGACGTGCCGGTAGCGCCATTCCTGCTGACCCTCGTCAAGGTCGGTCATGAGTTCGAACAAAATGGCAAGATCGGGCTGCGTCTTGTAGCCTTGAAACAGCGCGTCCTGGATCTGCTCATTGGGCACTGTTGGCAGCGCAACGTCTTTGTTCTTGATCTCCTCGGGAATGGTCACGCCCCGCTGTTCTAGAAAATCGTAGAAATGATCAACGACGCTCCGCGCGCGAAGGCGCCGTTCGACACGTGTCCGCTCAGGCGATCCCGCTGGATAGTGATCCATCATCTCCAGACGCTTTGCGCCGAGGACAAACTCAAACTCGCGGAATTGCGCGGACTGGAAGCCCGACGAAGTCTCCAGCCGATCACGAAAACTGGTAAACGACATCGGCGTCATGGTTTCGAGTATGTCCAGCTGCCCAACAAGCGTCTTCATCACCGTCCGAAGTCGCTGAAAGCTGGCGATTGCACCATAGAGGTCGTTGTTCGAGAAGTCGCGACACACCTTGTCGAACTCGTGCAGCATGAGCTTGAACCACAGCTCATACGCTTGATGAATAACGATGAACAACAGTTCGTCGTGCTCAGGCGGGTCGGACTGTACGTCCTGCAGATCGATCAGGTCGTTAATCTTCAGGTATTCGCCGTATGTCAATGCCATCTAAGGAGTCCCTCCAAGACCGTCCGCGTCACAGCCCAATCCACAAGAGCAGCACCACGATCAACACAGCCAGCGACGCGGTGGCAAGCTTCAACCGGGCGACAAATCGGTCCTGAGTCACTGCCCGCCGCACAGCTTCGGCGTAGGGCGTTCGTGTGAAACTGACCATGGTGTACAGCGGCACGTAGTGCTTTGGAAACAGCCGGTGCAGCCACTTCTGCCGCTTCTTCTTTCTCAAGAACGCGGGCGAACCGACGTGATCGCGCATTTCGATAAAATTGCCAATCGCGAGGTCGGCGATCGCGTCTCCGTTCTCCTTGCGGAGCGCGTGATACTTCGCGAGCGCCTGTGTTCGGCTGAGTCCGCTCTCGACCAGGCACTCATGCAGAATAGTACAATCCTCGAACGCCGCGATCATCCCCTGCCCGTAGAAGGGCACAACCGCATGAGCGGCATCGCCCAACAAAGCTACCTTGTCATGGTAGTTCCACGGACTGCACCGGACGGTGGCCAGTGAACTGGTCGGGTTGGCGAAGTAGTCGCTTGTAAGCGTCGGCATCAGCGGCACCGCGTCCGCAAAGTGTTCGCCGAAGTATCGCAGCACATCCTCTTCGCTCTTCAGCTTGTCGAAACTGCGCTCGCCTTCCAGCGGCCAGAAGCAGGTCACGGTGTATGAACCATCCGCGTTCGGCAGCGCGATCATCATGAACGACCGTCGCGGCCAAATGTGCAACGCATTTTTCTCCATCCGAAAACCGCCGCCCTGCGCCGCGGGTATGACGAGTTCCTTGTAGCCGTGCTCGAGATACTGAATCGAGTAGTCAAAGCGGTCCAGACGCTGCATCCTGTTGCGAACCGCGCTGAACGCCCCATCGCACCCAATGACCGTATCGCCGGAAACCGTGGTTCGTTCGTTCGTTCCCGAACGACCGAACTCAACCGTCGCAGTATCCGGATCGAGATCCACACACTTATGATCAAAATGTAACCGAACGTTCCCGTACTTTTCCGCCGCGTTCAAAAGGATGATGTTCAGCCCGGAACGCGACACCGAATTGATCGACTGCCCATCACGCCCGTACGGTTGAAACGCCAGATCTCCTCCGACCGAATGCACCATTCGGCCGGGCATCGGGATCGCCTCCCGCATGACTTCGTCGATCACGCCCACTTCCGTCAAAGCGTGGATGCCCCGCGTAGACAGTGCCAGATTGATCGAGCGACCCGCCACGATCTCCGCCGTGCGGATGTCGCCACGCTTCTCGAAAACGTCGACCTCGAAACCAGCCTTGCCCAGATAGTTCGCGAGCAGCGCACCACCGAGTCCAGCTCCCACGATGATCATCTTCGGTTGTTCACGCACGCTCATCGCCTACCTCGCCGCGCTCTGCCCATCGAGAATTCCCGCGAAACGCCAAACCTCATGGAACGTGTTATACAGCGGCGTGGGAGCCACGCGAATCACATTGGGTTCGCGAAAATCCACGACCACGCGATGCGCCTGAAGCGCTCGAATCAGCGACTTGGGTTCGTCATGCACCAGGATCGAGAGTTGACAGCCGCGCGCCGCGGGATCGCGCGGCGTGATGACCTCGAACCGGTCGCCGGGCTGCAGGTCGATAAGATACTGCAAGTATCCGGTGAGCAGCTCCGACTTGGTCCGCAACGAAGTCATACCGACCTCGTCAAACATCCCAAGCGACGCCAGCAGCGGAGCGAGCGCCATGATCGGCGGATTGCTGACCTGCCAACCCGCCGCGCCGGATTGCGGTGCAAAATCAGGGATCAGCTGCATCTTGAATCGCGTCTCGGGATCATTGCCCCACCACCCGGCGAATCGCGGCAAATCCGCACGATCTGCATGCCGCTCGTGCACGAAGCAACCCGCAACCGCACCGGGACCGCTGTTAAGGTACTTGTAGTTACACCATACAGCAAAGTCCGCGCCCCAGTCGTGGAGTTGCAACGGAACGTTGCCTGCGGCGTGTGCCAGATCCATCCCAACAACACACCCTCGGCCATGCGCCGCCGCCGCAATCCCCGCCATATCCATTACTTGACCGGTGAAGAAGTTCACGCCCGCGAACATCACCAGTGCGATCCGCTCCCCCTCCCGATCCAGGATCGCCTCGAAGTCCTCCGATCGCAGCGTATGCTCGCCCGCCCGCGGCTGCGCAACAATGAGCGCGTCCGCCGGATCGTAACCATGATGAACGACCTGTGTCTTGACCGCGTACGTGTCCGACGGAAACGTCGGTCCGTCAATGAGAATCTTGTACCGCTCCGCCGTCGGCTGATAGAACGACACCATCATCAGGTGCAGATTCACCGTCAGACTGTTCATCATCACGACTTCGCCCGGCTTCGCGCCGACCAGACGCGCCCCACTCTCGCGAAAGGCCTCATGGTACGAATACCACGGTGTCTTCGCCTCGAAGTGACCCTCGACCGCAAGTTCAGCCCAGTCCTTCAACTCCTGATCGATCGACTCGCGCACGCCCTTGGGCTGCAAGCCCAGGGAATTCCCGCAGAAGTAAATAACCGGACCGCGCTGGGCGTCCCCCGGAATATAAAACCGATCCCGGTACGACCGCAACGGATCTTCGGCGTCCAGCCGATGGGCGAAGGCTTCGTCTGGCTGATACTTGGTCATAGCACGATCACGCGAACCGATCCTTCGTCAAACCCAGAAACTCCAGAGCACTCCCGCACAGCAAGCGCTCCCGCGAACGCGCGTCCAGATCTTCCATAGATTCGATCAGCTTACCCGGTTCTCGCTCGCCCAGCGGAAACGGGTAGTCCGATCCCAAGGCGATTCTATCCGCTCCGACCAGACGAATGATGTAGCGCAGCGCGTCGGCATCGTGCACCAAGGAATCGAGATAGAACTTCCCAAGGTACGAACGCGGATTCTTCTCATTATCAACCGCGCAAAGATCAGGCCGACAGTTGAACCCGTGTTCGATTCTGCCCATCGTGATTGGAAACGCCCCGCCGCCGTGCGCAAAAGCGACACGCAACTTCGGCAGCCGTTCCAGCACACCGCCAAAGAGCACAGAGCAGATCGCCAGCGCTGTCTCAGCCGGCATCCCCACCAGCCACGGCAGCCAGTAGTCCGGCATCTTCTCCTTGCCCATCATATCCCACGGATGAACGAACACCGCAGCCCCCAAGTTCTCTGCCGCTTCAAAGACAGCGAAAACCTCCGGAGCATTTAGATTAAGATCATTAACATGCGAACCGATCTGCACCCCAGCCAGCCCCAACTCCCGCACGCATCGCTCAAGCTCCCGCACCGCAAGGTCGGGTGCCTGCATGGGCAAAGTACCAAGCCCGACGAAGCGCCGCGGATACGCGCGCACGACCGAAGCGATGTGATCGTTGAGTATCGCCGAAAGATCCAGCGTGTCCTCTGGCTTGGCCCAATAGCTGAACATCACCGGCACCGTAGACAACACCTGCACTTCCACGCCGGCGGCGTCGCAATCCGACATGCGTGTCGTCGCGTCCCAGCAGTCGCTCTCGATCTCGCGAAAGAACCTGCCGTCAACCATCATCCGCGCCCGACAGCTCTGGTGATGCTCAAGCTGCACAAAGCCGCCGTACCCGTAGCGCTCTTTCAGGTCAGGCCAGTTTTCCGGAAGGATGTGCGTATGCAAGTCGATCTTCATACGAACCAGTCAGCCACAGCTACACTTGCATCACAGCGCCACACTTCTTGCAAGTACGCAACTCCTCGCTGGCGAAGAACTCTTCGATGACCGGCTTGATCTGCGTGCCAAGGTTCGTCAGGTAGAATTGCGGGTCGTGCAAAATGCCGCCGCAGCCATCGCAATACCAGCGGATATGATCGTTCTTACCCTCCGGACGACGACGCTCGATGACCATTCCCACCGTGTTCGCAGGTCGCTGCGGAGAGTGCGGAATCCACGGCGGCAGAAGAAGAACATCGCCCTCCTTGATCGGAATCTCTCGCCGCTGACCGTCCTCCATCACCACAACCGATACATCGCCCTCAAGCTGATAGAAAAACTCCTCGGTCGGGTTGATGTGGAAGTCTTTGCGCACGTTAGGCCCACCGACGATCATTACCATGATGTCGGTGTCCTGCCAGATGATGGTGTTGCCCACCGGCGGTTTCAGCAGATGCCGATGCTCTTCGATCCAGTTCTGGAGATTGAACGCAGCGCCGACAGCCATCGAAACGCCCCTTCCAAATGACACTCTTCTGATCCCAGCCGCACAAGCGCATTATCGAGCAGGCCGCAAGAGTGTCAAATTCAGAAGGGCGAATTCAATGTTGGATCTACTTCAAATACCCGAGTGATCGCAACCGGTCGCGGAGGCCATCGCTCAGGACGACGGACTCCTCCGACGCGCGGCGACGGGCTTCGATTTGTTCCGTCCAAGTGTCCACCCCGACAAAGGCCCGTTCCATCATATCGAAACGCTGGCCGGAAAGATCGAACAACTCGTACGGATCAGATGCAAGGTCGTAATACTCGGCGATGCCGCGAGAACTGATAATCGTCTTGCCCGCCGCACAGTCGTAGATCGCTCGGACCACTGGGACAGTGCTGTCGCGCTGCGGCGCATCCACCTCGCGCAGTTCCGCGAATACGCGATCACCGTCGCTCTCGGCATCGGATGATGCGAAGCGGATTCCGAGATGCCCGAACACAATGCCCGGTACTTCCGTAAGCGAAATCGACTCACCGCGCACACCCCGCTCGCTCGCGCGCGGGTAACGCACCAGCAACGGAACGTGAATCTCCTCCTGATACAACGTGTGGCCATGCCCGTGCGACCCGTGTTCGCCGAACGCCTCGCCGTGGTCGCTCGTCACGACGATGAGCGAGTCGTCGTAGGCGCCCCTTGATCTGAGATCGTCAAACAGCGCGCCGATCTGCGCGTCGGTGAACGCGATCTCCTGATCGTA
>JAJDDU010000427.1 GCA_029260155.1 Phycisphaerae bacterium
GAGTGGCGGTTTCGGTCCAACCACTCGATTGGCCCCAACTTCTTTACATGTGACGCAAACTTCAAGGTTCGCTACCGCGGCATGCTTGAAGTCGTGTACATATACGGGGACGCAGCCATATCGTTCAGCGGGGGCGATGGCGTTTTCGGGTTGAATATCGATGAGTTCCACACCTACCGTTTTGAGAGCAGAGACGGCGTCAACTACTGGATATCGGTGGACGGAGAGGTCTTCATCGCGGACTCCGACGACAATCCCAACGGCTTTCACTACCTGCAGTTGGCGGGCAGAGGCGGTTGCGACGGGTTTCTCAACACGGTCAACGAGTGGGACATGGTTCGCTACGGTACGATTTCCTATGGGGAGCAGATCGTCGCGACCGATCCACCGAAGGGGTTTCTCGACGCTGAGGAGTTCCCGGCCCTCGACCAGTTCGCCGTGACGTTCGATTCGGCCAACTACGTCTACATCGACGAGATCACCGTCCAAGTGTCGGGCGGTGACACTCCGATCGTAACTCAAACGCGGCGACGGGAAAACGACGATTCGCAGACGCTGGAGATCGTCCTCGATCGACCCATCCCGTTGGGCGAGCATACGCGCTTCACCATCGACGACGGCGTCGCGATCAACGTCGTGGATTACAGCTACATCCTCGGCGACGCCAACGGCAACGGCCAACTCGACCTCAACGACTTCGATTCGCTAGCAGAGTGCATCGCCAACAACGCCCCCAACACCGCCACGGACGCCGCCTGCCGCTTCGCCGACCTCGACGCCGACACCGACGTCGACTTCCACGACTTCGCCCTCTTCCAACGCGCCTTCACGGGCTCCCAGTGACTTCATCGCCGAGCGCGCGCTACTGACTCTTGGGGCGATGGTGAAGAGGCACGAACGGGCGCGCCGTCTCACCGGTATAGATCTGTCGCGGTCGGCCGATGCGCGCGTCGGGCGCGTTGATCATCTCCCGCCACTGCGCGATCCAGCCGGGCAAACGACCGATGGCGAACATGACCGTGAACATCTCCGTCGGAATGCCAAGCGCCCGATACAAGATGCCGCTGTAGAAATCGACGTTCGGGTAGAGCTTACGTTCCACAAAGTAGTCGTCGTGCAGCGCAGTCTCTTCCAGCTTGCGCGCGATTTCCAACAGCGGATCGTCTACGCCAAGCTTCTCTAGAACACGGTCGCACGTCTTCTTGATGATCTTCGCCCGCGGATCGAAATTCTTGTAAACGCGATGCCCAAAACCCATCAAGCGGAAACTTGAGCTCTTGTCCTTGGCCATGCGGATGTACTTCTCCGCCCCACCGCCGCTCTCGTGAATCTCGTTCAGCATCTCAAGGACAGCCTGGTTGGCGCCGCCGTGCAGCGGGCCCCACAACGCAGCGATTGCCGCCGACACAGCCGCAAAGAGATTCGCCCGACTGCTGCCGACGAGTCGCACCGTTGAAGTCGAGCAATTCTGCTCGTGGTCGGCGTGAAGAATCAGGAGTTGGTCCAACGCCAGCGCCAGCTCCGGGTCGACCTCGTACTGCTCACACGGAACGCCGAACAGAGTGTTCAATACGTTGGCCGAGTAAGACAGCGAGTTGTCCGGGTAGACGAACGGCTGGCCGATTGACTTCTTGTACGCGAACGCCGCGATCGTCGGAATCTTGGCGAGCAGCCGCCGGATCGTGATGTCCATTTCCGCGGAATCGGTCGCGTTGCCCTGGTCCTGGTAGAACGCCGACAAGCTGCACACCATGCTGGACAGAATCGCCATCGGATGGGCGTTGAGCGGAAAGCCCAAGAAGACCTGCCTCAGATTCTCATGAATAAGTGTGTGTCGTGTGACGTCGTCAATGAAGGCGTTACTCTGCTCCTCATCGGGAAGATCGCCATAGATGAGCAGATACGCGACCTCGAGAAAAGTCGAATGCGACGTCAGATCCTCAATGGCGTACCCCCGGTGATGGAGGATGCCCTTCTCGCCATTGAGGAAGGTGATGGCACTCTCACACGAGCCAGTGTTTCCGTACCCGCTGTCGATGGTCACGAGACCGGTCTCGGCTCGGAGCTTGCGGATGTCGATCGCCCGCTCGCCCTCCGTTCCTTCAATCACCGGCAGTTCGTACGTTGTTCCGTCAATGCTGAGCTGAGCTGTATTGGCCACGGTCATTACCTCCCGATGTTCTACCAGCAGTCGCCAAAGTTAGGTCGCTTCCACGTCTATAGGACCAGATAATGCGTTACCTAGCAAGATGGGTTCCACATCACTCCGAAACGAAAGAGAAAAAGTGGCCAGCCATACTTTAATTTGTCGCCGAAGACGCCCTGCATGGCGTGCTTCGTGCTCGGTGAGCGTTTTGGAACGGTGAGGCTATGATGGTCCGCCATGAGCAGAGATTCCGGTATCGCTCTTGCGAAACAACGATTCGGCGCGCACATGTCCGTGGCCGGTGGCATCCACAACGCGTTTTCTTCGGGCATGGAGGCCGGCTGCGACTGCCTTCAGATCTTCGTGAAGAACCAGCGGCAGTGGTCAGCCCCGCCACTCGTTGACGAGGCGATAGAAGCCTACAAGGCCGCCGAACGCGAAACGGGGCTCACACCGGTCATCGCCCACGCGACGTATCTTGCCAACTTGGCATCGCCCGTCGCCGCGACGCATCGGCGGAGCGTCGACGCCTTGGTCGATGAGATGGAGCGATGCGCCCGCCTCGGCGTGCCTTACCTCGTGCTGCACCCCGGAGCGCACATGGGCGAAGGTGTTGCCGCTGGCATCGAGCGCATCGCGACGGGCCTCGACCAAGTGCATGCCCGCACCGAGGCGAAGGCCACACAGTTCCTCCTCGAAACCACAGCCGGGCAGGGTTCGTCGATCGGTTGCGAGATTGAGCATCTCGGACGGATAATGCAGTCCGTCAAAGCGCCGGGTCGGCTGGGCGTGTGTGTCGACACCTGTCACGTTTTCGCCGCCGGCTACGACATACGCACGGCCGACGGATACGGACACCTGACGGCCGAACTTGAGCGGTACGTGGGCCTGAAACGGATCAAGTGCATCCACGTCAACGATTCCCAGCGTCCTTGCGGAAGCAGAGTGGACCGCCATGATGCAATCGGCAAGGGCAAGATCGGCAAAGCCGGTTTCCGCCACCTGGTCAATGATGCGCGCTTGGCGGGCGTGCCGAGAGTCCTTGAGACACCCAAGGGTACGGACGGACGTGGAACGGACCTGGACCGTGTCAACTTGAAACGCCTGCGGGCCCTGGTCGAATCGCCCTCCTAGAACTGCACGCCGTCCAGTCGATCTCGGATGATGCCGACCAGTTTATCCGTGTTGCGAGAGTCCAGACGCAGGAATTCCATCGCCGGCTCGAGCAGTGCCATGTCCGTGTCACCATCGAAAGAGACCACCCCGGATCTGCGAACAAGCTGAATGGCCACGTGGGTCACGCACGCAAGAGTGCGGTGCTCGGTATCGGCGTTGAGCGGATCGTGGTGGAATCCGATGCCCTGGATCAACTCGGCCGGCAGCGACCAATGCTCGGCCAGCCGCCGGCCTATGTCCGCGTGATCGATGCCGATGAGCCTGCGTTCGTGGTTGATCAGCGGCACACCGGACTTGAGAGAAGCGGTCACCGCAGCCCCAAACGGTTCCGGCGAGATTTTCGCCTGGACGACCGTGCCAATGTCGTGAATCAGTCCGGCGACGAAGGCCTCGGCGCCGAGTTTTCGTTGGGTGACGGATGTCAGGCTGCGACACTCGGACACCACGGTCTCGGTGGCGAACGCCACCGAAGCGCTGAACTTCCACGCCGTGTCCTTCGTGATTCCCGGTGCGTCGATTCGTACGTTGCGAAACGCGGACTCGACGGACGCGGAAGCCGCCAACTTTCCGATGGTCATCCGGCCGAGCATCGCGACGGCCCGCTCGATGCGCAAAATGCGACTCCGCATGCCGTACAGCGCGGAATTGGCCAGCTTCAAAACGCGCATGGCCATGCTGGGATCGGCGTCGATGATCTCCTCCAGCTGCTTGTTCGTCGACTCGTCGTCGGCGGCGAGTTGTGTCACGCGCACGGCCGTTTCCGGGCGAACGCCCACCGCCTCATCCGCAGCCAGAATATCGAACGCCTTCTTGCCTTTTACCGCCGTACCAATCACCCGCTTACTCCGTTTGGACTCGATCCGTACACCGCTCTTTGGTATCGACCAATTCCGTGGGATTACTCCGAGATAATGCTCGACGGTTCCCTCCGGCCGGGATGCCTGCGACTGAACGACTGTGTATGATCATGGACATGACGCTACCGGACGATGGCGGAATAGCGCCGGCGGGCAACTGCCCCTACTGCGGCTACGACCAACGGGGTCTGCGGGCTGGTTCTAACTGCCCGGAATGCGGGGCGGCGTTTTGGCCGGGCGAGGCGATCTCGGAAATCAACCGTAGGGTTGATGAGGCGGTGCTCGCGCTGTGCTGCGTGTGTCTTGCACAGGTGACGGGGCTTGTGTCTTGCTGCATCAGCTTCTTGGTCATGTCGCGGTCGCCGGCGCCGGCGGTGATGCTCGCGATGGTCGGCAGCTTCTGTCTCTTCGTCGCTGCCGTGTGGTATGCGCAGATTGCGCTTTCGACACTCCGGCGGCGGACCGGCTTCGAACACCTGAACTTGATTCCGCAACAGCGCGGGCGTCTTCGACGGTGGCTGCTGCTGAACGGGCTTCTGCTGCTGTTGATCCTAATGCTCGCGTTCGCAGTTGCGCGGTCTTGATGAACCGCGACGGTTATGCGGCGGCGGAAACGTGCAGCGCCTTGAGCACGCTCGAGAGCAGGATAATCGCCGCCCCCAGGGCGATAAGCACACCGACCCAGGTTCGGCCTTTTTCGCGTATCTTCGCAAAACCGGGACGCGAGCCGGACAAGGTGCTCGCGAGGAAGAATACCGCAAACGCCATGATGATCTTCACGAGGAGGATGGCGTGGTAGGGCATCGGCGCGACATCGTGTCGAATTGCGACATATACGTTGAATACGCCCGTCGTCAGCAAGAGGGCAACGTTGACGTGGACGATGCGCGCCCAACGCCGCATCAGCTGTGCGTGCAGTTGCTTTCGCACGTCATCCGACAGGGCAGCGGCCGCCGACGGCATGAGCACGAAACGCATAAAGAACGCGCCGCCAATGGCGACCACGACGGCCGACAGATGAAGCCAACGAACCATGATCGCGACGATGTCAAAAGTCTGCACTGCCAAACCCCCAATCGATGAGACGAGAACTACTGTCCAACTCGGTCAGCCCGAGATTCTACACACGTGCCCGCTCCGAAGCCAGCAGGCGGGCAAGCGCGTCAACCGTCACTTCCGTCGCGCCTTGATGGTCTGTCACTACTTGTCGGGCCGCGTCCCCAGCCACGAGCGCGGCGGATGGGTCCGCGACGACCGCTCGCACGTGCGTGGCCAACTCGGCCGCATCGGAGGCGATTCGCAGGGCTTCGCGATCGCGCAGCGCGCCGGCGGCCACGGCAAAGTTGTCCAGATGCGGGCCGGCGATGATCGCCTTGCCCAACGCAGCCACTTCCATCGGATCCGACCCGCCCATCGGTACCAACGATCTGCCCACGAACACCACGTCCGCGAGACTGTAGAACTTCCGTAACTCGCCCATCGTGTCGCCGAGAATGACATCGCTGCCATTGAGCGGCGCGGACGCGGGCGATCCGTCGGGGCGATTGGTACGCCGCACGCAGCGGAACGACTGATGCTCGATCAGCCGGGCGACTTCGTCGAATCGTTCGGGCTTGCGCGGGATGATCGCGAGCGTTAGATCCACGCCCTCTGTCATCAGCCGCCGATACGCATCCAGCACGATGGTTTCCTCGCCCGGTCCGGTGCTGCCGCAGACCCACAGTGGCCGACCGGACTCGATCCCGAGTGCGCCGGCAAGTTGATCTGCGCCTTCGACGTGCGTCGTCACGGTGGCGGTGTCCCATTTCATCGACCCCGTTATCTGCACACGCGCCGCCTGTACGCCAAGCGTCTCGAAACGTGCGGCGATTGCTTGATCTTGAGCGCACACCCAGCTTAGCTTTGCGAACATGCTTCGCGACAACGGTCCCAGGCGCCCGAGACGCGCCGCGCTTCTCTCGGTCAGTCGGCCATTGACCACCGCAACGCGGACGCCCCGCTGGTTGGCCAGCCGCACTGCGTTGTACCAAACCTCAAGTTCCACCAGGACGAGCATCGCCGGTTCGATTCGCCGAAGCGCGCGGGCCACGATCCAGCTGAAATCCAGCGGATACCGAAACACGCGTTTCTGCCCGTACAGTGCGCAGGCCCGTGCGTAGCCGGTATCCGTCGTCGAAGAAATCACGATGTCACAGTCCGGCAGCGTGCGCTCGAGCGATTCGATGAGCGTGCGTGCGGCGTTCACCTCGCCCAGGGAAACCGCATGCACCCAGATGCGTCGCCCCTCGCGAGGCGGAACGTCGACGTGCCCGAAACGCTCGCGCCAGCCTCGACGGTTCTTGCCTTGGCGCACGATTTGGTAGGCCAGAACCGGCGTGTAGACGATCGCGGCGAAAAAATAGACCAAGTTGGCAATCCAGCGCATGACGCGGGGATGGTAGACCAGCCTCCGCAACGCCACAACGGGGCGGCGGTGGACGCTGCGCGAGGACGCCATTCCGTTTTGGCCGGAGTCGTCACGTGCCCGGTTTGGGGTTGAATGCGAGGTTGTGGCGATGCCGCAGATGCCGGGGGAAGATGAAGTGACACTGTCAGATGGCTTCGTTTCGTCAATACGGTCTGCGCGTTGTGGGGCGAAAGCTCTGTTTTGGGACCGTGAGGGGTGTTTGGTGCGGTGATCGCGTGGATTCGTTCTGCGCATGGGGTTTTGTCTGTGTCGCACCGTTGGGGTCGCTGATTGGTTCGGCGCGCGGTCTCCTTCCATGGTAATAACTACGGGGGTGGCTGTGGAAATCTTGGATTGAAGATTGGGGAGGGGTCCGTCGTTTTTTTGGGGGGTTCAATTGATGGGGATTGGGTGGAACGGACAGGTGGGAAACTGGTAGGGTGGTTTTTGAGAGGGAGGGCTTGGATAGATGCGGCGGATTCAACTCATATCGGTGCTGGTGATTGTCGGGCTGCTGTGCGGGGTGACCCGGGCGGAGGGGATCTGGCAGTGGACGCACGAGGCCAGCGGGAATGGGAGGTCGAACGTCTTCGACGGCGGCCCGCCCGTCTTCGACGAGGGGGTTACGATTGGCCCCCGCGACGCGGGAATGTCATTCGGTGCCACGGATTCGACCGGACAGGGGAGTTTCTCGGCGCGCGCCCGCGCTGAAGGTGGTTCGCACATCATTACGACAGCCGACGACTCGTTCCGGTTTGATGTTCGTTTCCTCGTGGGCTACTTCCCGTCGGCGTTTCCAGGGGGTGACAATCCCGGCGGAGAGGCCGAGGGGCAAATCTCCTCGGTGATCGAGTTCGTCATGCCCGCAGACGAGATTGCCCAGACCGATCTTTACCTCGCATCTGATGAATCGTCGCACTTGACCGGTGCGGAGCTTGTGATTGACCGAGGGCATACCGGCTAGAGCAGACCTCTACCCTTGGCGGTGAGTTTTTTGGGCACTTTCAGCCGAGCCCCGACGGGGATTGGGGCCATGATTACGAAGATGATGAACCGGGAGGCCCCGGTGATTTCGATCCGGGAGATGCTTATGCCGACGAAAACCGGTGGCGCCAAGAGATCGGGTTGCCCCCCTGGCCTACTCCGTGGCCAAAAGCGCCGTGCCGCGATAGGACTGGCTCTTACGACTATCGTCGCGATCGCGTGGGTGATGAGTTCATCGAGGTACGTCATTTGGTCCCACTACATCGACGAGGAGTCGGCGTACGTCGGAAAAATAAAGATCCACGGTGGGTTGATTAAGGCCTGGACGCAAGATGGCGTAGTTGCTCACCACTTGGAGGTCGGATCGTCCAAGCGAAGTCTTGGGTTCGAGTTGCCACGCGTTAGGCGATGGGTGGGCACTCGCCACTCACTGCTCGTCATACCGCTGTGGTGCTTGCTCGCTGCGACCGGGATCCCTGCCGCATGGTATGTTCGTAAGTGCCGCGTGCCGAAGGACCACTGTCCCAACTGCGGGTATGACCTGTGCAGAAACGTGTCCGGAACCTGTCCCGAATGCGGAGTGCCAATGCTGGAAACGCTCACCGAAGAATGAGCCATGCGGTAGCCCAGGACTGGCGGACTCCGGGTTGGGTTCGACTTACGCCTGTTGTCCCTATCGGGTGCATCCCATTCTGGGTGGCAATGCTGAGTGCGCCGCTCTATGCGGGCGAAGTCCTCGTCGAGCGTCATTCCGAGCGCATGCGAGGAATCTAGCCGGTACACCATTCCAGCTAGATTCCTCGCATGCGCTCGGAATGACGGGGCGCCCCTGTTCCAGCGCGCTGCCCGTGGCCGACCGTCGGAAACGCCACCCTTATTGGGATGCACCCGTCCCTATCATAAGCTCCGTCCGGCGCGTTTTCTCCCAACGAACCTCGATAATGAGCGAATCCGTTGGGCAGTACAACCGACGATTCTCCCGACGTAGTCGTCTTCGAGCGCGCCGATTTCGCGGAATCGACTTGCACCCGCGCAGGCCGATCAGACGCACTCAAGGACTCTCGTGCGCGCGACGGTTCAAGCTGCGCGGCGATAACGATGACGCGGTCGATGCACTCTCGGCGAATCAAGCCGACGATGCGCTCAACGAACGGATTCTGCCAGGGCGATCGCTGTTGCTGAACCGGATTGTGCCGGTGCTATTTCTTGCCCTTCTTCTTCGTGGTGGGAGATTTGATCTTTTGGGCCTCTTCGGCGGCGTTCTTCAACTTCGCGAACAGCGATGGTCCCTTGTCTTTCTTCGGTTTTTTGGGGGGCGCCGGCTCTGCTGTTTCCTCGTGGTTTTTGAGCTCCTCGATGTGAGCCCGGATGCGCTTCTGCTCAAGCATGCCGAAGAAACTGCTGGTCCCGATGTAGAGGTTCAGCCCGCTGGGCATGTTGTAGAAGAACAGCCCGAAGAACAGCGTCA